>CAYNTG010000091.1:0-8978 GCA_964400105.1 uncultured bacterium | reverse complement strand
GAAACCAGGATAACCGAGGGATTTTCCTGGATAGCTATCACCGATCCCGGTGAAATAATCATTGCAGAACCGACACTTTCCGATCCGCCGGGATTCGTTCACGAGGCTGTGGATACACCGCTTGCTCCCGATGCCGGGCTTTCGGCGCATGGTGCGATGGATGGAATTCACAGGATGGAGATTCACGACCGTGCGCGCGCAAAAGCCGCCGCTAAATACCCGCCGCTGTTATATCTGACGCTGACGATTCCCGCCGCTGCCAGAACTGCGGAAAGCGTTATCTTTGAGGCGGTGTTGCCGTTCGACGGCGAAATCGATATAACAAAATGCGTCCAGCTTATCCCACTCGATAGGGGCGCGCCCACACCGGGCGTCTCCGCCACGGTGCAGGAGGCCGCCGCAGAACTCGATTACACACATACGGTTACTGCTACACCCAACCGCGACGGTGTTTTCAAATTCGATATAACCGAAATCGCACGATTGATCGACGACGGTGCAATCGGCAACCGGTTTGTATTAAAACCTTTCAAACCGAGAGACAGCTTCGATGTCCGCTCGATCACGGCGCGGACTTTTGCATTTGTCATTGGAGATGAGGAATAGGCGGGAATGTAGAATGTAGAATGCCCCGCACTGCTCCGCCGGGGGAAAGAAATCGGGGCGAAAAAATGGCGGTAGGCCGCTAAGTTATTGTTCTTTAATATGTTAAGTAGGGTTGTTGGTGTGTTTGGGTGTGCGATTGTCGAGTTGGAACTCGTTTGAAAACAGCTTATGCTTGTCAAGTAGTAGTTTATATACCAAAAAATAGAGTTTATGTTTGACGAAATATAGTTGATGTGTCATAAAAAGGAGTTTTTGCTTGACGTCACATAGTTGTTATTTCTCAAAATAGAGTTTATGTTTGACAGGATATAGTTGATATGCTATAAAATATAGTTGTGGCGAGCTTCGTAGGAGTTTAAAATCGTGTGAAGGTAGTTGGAATTCGTGTCGCGGATGTTCGCGGGCGTGAAGCAGAACTTCAAAATCGAAAGGAGGTAATTTGGGATTATTGCGAGAAAGTTGTTGGGCGATGAGATGGCATTGAAAACCGTTGGACCGGGTTTTTGGCGCGTAAAAACAAGTTTAAAATGGGGGTTAAAATGGCTGAATACAAGAAATCGAGGACGCCGTATTATTTCAAAGACGATGACTATGACAATTATCTATGTGGAATCGAGAAATATCACGACGATCACGGCGCGGACGCGGATTTTTATCCGCATTGGGCCGTGCTGGAGCCGTTAATCGGGGCTTTCCACGTCGGATATCAGGCGTTTGTCGCGGCGCGGCAGCTTATCAAAGCGACGAAGACGACTTTCGACGGCAAGGTTAAGGAACTTCGCGAAAGCATGATAGGGCTTCGTCGTCAATTGCCGATTTTGCTTCGCGACGATGCGGTGCTCGGGCATTTCGGGCTTGAGGAAAATGTGCCGACGGACGTGGATTTGCTTCTCGTGAATGCACGGATTTGCCGGGATTATTGGGCGACGCTTTGCGATCCGGCGGTTCCGCCGGAGTACCTTGCGCTTTCGGCGAAGCTCGATGCTAATACGGTGCTTCTTTTAGAGGTCGAGGCTGCACAGGCGGCTTACGCGGACGCAATCCGTGGTCGCGATGAGGCGCGCGAGGCGTGCAATGCCGAAGAGCGCGAGATGTTTAGCTGGTATCGGTGGGATTTGGACGGATGCGGAGGACGACCGTTGGTCTGCGACGCCGTGGGGAGCTTCGAGCGGCGGAAGTGATGGCGAAAGCGGCGGGACTGGGACGAGTTTCTCGGATAAGCCGATTGCGAAGATTATGAAAGCTCCATATCCGCTTAACGGAATCTCGGCGGGTTGCGAGGAATATTTGGGGACTACGCGTTTCGATTATCGTATCGCATGGGCGCAAAATGGCGAGGGTGTGCCGCCGATGCCGGAGGAAGATTACATGACGGATGTCGAGCAGCCGACGCTGCTGGATGTCGAGCTGATGTTCGGCTATGTCTATTACGAGTGGATTCGTGCACGCAAGGATGGCGAGGTGTCCGAGTGGTCGGATGTCGCGAGTTATGAGTGGAATGGCTGAGCGGTCGGCACGCGCCGACGGGCGTTGCGCTACGGGCTGACGATTTTACCGGGAAATTAATATGTTCTGGCCCTTCGTTCGGCCTGGATTTTATAGGAGAAGATTTTCGCCTAAGGAGCGAATCCACGCGCTCCGCGTGGTTGAGCAAGACGCCTGTCGGCGCTGCCGACCGCGGGGCTGTTTCTCCGCAACAGCCGGATTGTAGAATGAGAGAATGGGGAATTAGCAATGTTTAGAAAGGGCAACCGGCCGGTCGCCCTTTTTTTAACCCCCCTAAATCCTGGCACCGGACCTTCCGGCCCCTTGACAGTGGGAACTTCTGGATTCCCGATCGGAATCGGGAATGACATCATTATAGATCACTCCTCGCCGTGAATCTCTTCACCCTTCCACTTTAGGGCTGCCGAACCCCATTTCGAGGCCGATTCGAGATCGCCTTTTTTGTTGTAAAACCCGGATAAAAGCGTAGCGGAATTGGAGGCGATAGCCGCATTTCCCAATGCCGCCGATGCGCGAAAGGCGTAGATAAGATCATCGACGGCGTTCTCGCCGGAGTCGATGGAAGCCGCTCCGTCGCTCATCCGCGAATTCATCTCGGCGCCGATCCCGTCGATTATCGATTTCCCCATACCTATCGCGATCCGAAGGTGCTGCGGAATCTCGCCCTTCTCGAATTCCAAACCGATTCGGAAAACCCACCCGACGAAATCGAGCGCGCTGTCCGGTCTGTCGAATCGATTCACCTCGGCACCCAGGATAAGGGCATCGGGCAATGGAAACAGGTCGCCGCGATTTTGGCGGAGACTGTCCGCCCATTCGATATAGACGGTTGCGATTTCCTTCGCAATATCCAGCTCTTCGCTGTTATTTTCATCTGATGAGTAGGATTCGAGCGAAGAAAGCGCGATTCGCTCGTATGCCTTCGCCCGAAAGAAATCGTTATTTCGATTCGATGCGAAATCGAGCATCCAGCGAAAGATGCCGCGCTCGCATGTGGTATCGTCCTCGCAGGCATCGACGGCGTAATCGATATGGGACATCGCAGCGCGTGAATCGCCCGTTATCATCGCGTCTTCGGCCATATTCCTGTGCAGCATCACATCGGGATTTGTGCCCGCGCATCCGGCGAGAATGGCGACGATAATCGATAATACAAAAAAGGCAATTTTCTTGGACATGTCAAAACCTCCATACGAGTGATAATCCGTCGCCAGTAGGCTCGACGGATATATTTGAATTCTTTTCTTGACGCGATTCCTGAATGTAAAAGGAGCCTGCGGCGACCGCGCCGCCAATAGCGGCTCCGGCGATGACGTCGCGCGGTCGGTGTTGTCCGTTTTCGACTCTGGAAACCGCGACCCACGACGCCCCTCCGAAAAGCGCCGCCGTCAAAATCTCCTTGCCGACGATAGAGAGCCGGTCATCGCCGCCGAGATACCTCCACGAATAGAGCGTGAGATAGGTCGCGCTGGCGAATGCGAAGCTCGAGTGTCCGCTCGGAAAGCTATCACGAATATGCCTTTCATCGAATCCGGCGGCTTCGCGTGCGTCGGCATCGGGGCGCGGTGACCCGAATATATCCTTGGAAAAACCGGTTATCATGCTTGTCGCCGCCGTGGCCCGAAGATATCCCTTAATATGCCGATACCTCGCGCCGGACGCCGATTTCCCGTCGATAGGCAGAGCAAAAAAGCAAGCGGAAATTCCAGTGCAAGCGCCATAAAAATAGGTGTTCTCCAGCTTATCCTTTTGATGAACGGCACCGGTCGAACCATCGATAATCGGTTTTTCGAAAAATGGTCCGCTCTCGTGAAAGCCATACGTTGCGAGGCCCATTGCGACGATCGATCCCCAGTCGCAGGCCTCGCGCGATGTAAAATCCGCACCGAAAGCGCCCACCGCGATCATTGCGCAAAATGTTATTATCAAAATAAAGCGCTTCATCTCGCTCAAAGCCAATACTTCCGGATAATCTCGCGCAGCTGCTCGCCATCGATCAATTCGATCAGTGCGCCGACGGTCTGTTCCTTTGCCTGTCTGGTAAAATTGCTCGTCGTGATCAGCGCGGCGTGATCGGCACCGTAATGCTGCATCGAGCCGAGAAGCTGCTGCACCCATCGATTTCCGACATTCCTGTTCTCCGCATATCGTTTTGCGCCGATAGCCAGCGTCAGTCCGCGTTTTCGGGCAATCGCATCGACTCCGTAATCCGCGCCCTTCGATGTCAACTCGACCTTATATCCGCGATGCTCGAATATCGCCGCGCACAGGCGCTCGAACTCCTCCGGCGTCGCGCGATACGGGTTTTTGAGCTTTTTCCTGGGAAGCGGCCCGCGTGCGCCGATAAATATCCTTAAACCCAATATCCATATCGCGATAGCGACTGCGATAGCGTATAAAATAGCCTCGTAAAGCGGCAGGTCGAGAATTTTAAAAAGCCGCCATCCCCCAGCTACGAATATCGCTGCCGAAATAGCGGTCCAAAACCAGAATCTCGCCGGTCTGCTCATTTGCCCCAATCTCTTATCGATTTCGGTGAAATTCTCTCGCCGACTGTGAGCATCGCTCGCACGACGTTCGTCGAATCCTCCTCCGTAAAACCGGTCAGCGCCGCGCCCAGAACGACCGCGTCGAACGGATAATCTTCCTGAATCGGCATAGCCGTGCCTGTGGCGCCCGATGTAACGAGCCATTCGCCGGCGCGAACCTCTCTCACCGATGGATCGATAAGAAGATCGACCTCGCCGGCAATAGCGATTCGAAACTCGCCGGTCGAATCCGTCGCGATCACGCCGCAAACCGATGGATCGTAAGGGAATTCGGATCGGATTACAATTTCGCGATTCCTCGGATGGAAGCTGACGACCTCGCCGGGGGATGCGTATTCAGGTAGATCGAAATCGCCGTAGATTATGTCGAAAGCGGGAATCTCCAATACGCCCGGCGGTTCCGATGGCCATAACGTCGTGGAAGCCATAATTACAAATATACCAATAAGATATATCTTTGACTTCGACCATATGTTTATATAACACTTTGTAATATCTTGCATGTCCGACCTTTACACATAATAAACAAGCCAATTATGGGAATATTCAAAAAACCGCAGGATCGACGTGGATCAAAGTTTGTGATATTTTTCGAAAATTTTATGGTCGTTAATCTCCACGAGACAACCGGTTGAGATCGTTGGAGCGACGAGTTCGTGGTCGGGTCTAAGGATGAGGATGTTCATCCTTAGATCGTCCGGGAGTATTACCGCGATTTCCTCGTTGAGTCTTTGCGTGATAGCCTCCATTTCCGATCCGTTCACACTCGAAACGAGGACGAGGACCGGTTCTGGTTCCTCCATCTGCTCCGGGATAAATATCTCCGGCAGATATGCGAAATAGACCTCCGGGATCTCGCGGATCTTAGCGGCAATTTTTTCGGAAATACTTTCAGATATTGGTTCTGAAGGCCAAGCAACGGTGATATCGAGACTCGATTCCATAAAACTTCCCGATTTTGATTATCCACTAATTAAGCATCACGCAAATCCAAATTAACCCCACACAATAATATCTTAGTTCATCCCTTTTTAAAAATCAACCGCTTTTTCATATAGATTTTCTACATTTTTTATTTTGGAGCTTTTCCTTCGTGAATAACCCTATATTATACACCAAGATAATGGATATCAGCGCCACGAGAAATCCGGAGGGAATATCCACGAATGTATGTTGCTTAATGAATACGGTCGAAAGGGATATCAATATCGCGAAAGCGAAAAAAAACAACCCGATTTTCCGATTCGATTTGAGCATGATAAACGCCGAGGTGAAGCTGTTTGCGACGTGCTGACTTGGAAAGCAGTTATATGGCTTATCGGTGTCATATAAGGCGCGAACGAGCCTCGCTGAAATGTCGTTGCCGGGGACATGCGGGCGGAATATTCGAGTCGGCCAGAAGGCGTAAAATGATAATGTGATAACCCCTGTAATTACGTATGCATAAACGGCTTTGATGAGATCGCGCCGATTGTCGATTATCAAAAATGGCAAACCGATCAGGATATAATAGATGTAATATGGCCATACCCAATAACGGTTAAACGGAATAATCTCGTCGAAAAATGTTCCGAGGAATGCCGCAGGCTTACCGACGTTGCTCTGGTTGATGAACATATACATTCCACCCAAAGCAACATAAAGGATGGTAAACGCCATCAACCGGATCGCCCAAAGGGGAATCTCTTTTTTCTTCTCACTCGACATGCCGTTAGAATATAGAATATCCGCCGAAGCGCAATAAAAAACCGGATTTTTAATCCGGTTTTTTTAATGCAATTATTTTATTCTTTGTCAGTCCGTTTCCATCTGGAACGATTTCGGAGCCACCAACGCTGTAACCGGATTTACAAGATATTTATTTGCATATCGGGAGATGTCGTCCAATGTTACCTCTTCGATCTTCTCAAGATAGCGATCTTCATAATCGAATCCGAGGCCGTAAAGCTCGTTAAGCGCGGCGGAGAAAACATGGTTTTCCTGCTCCTGCCGACCGCGATAGAAGCCTTCGCGGATATTTGCGCGCGCTTGCTCCAACTCCGTTTCACCGAAATCTCCGGCCTTTACCCGCTCGATCTCGCGAAGGATCACAGCCTCTACAGTATCGAGATTTTCCGGGCTGGTCTGGGTCATTATATAGTAAGTCCCTGCCTCCGGGCCGATAAAGCTGCTTCCCCAAACGACATAGACAAGATCGCGCACGCCGCGTAGCTGTTCGTGAAGCCTGCCCCTCATCCCCGAAAGGAATCCCTTCATTACCGCGAGGGCGAAGCGATCGTCATCGTAGATGCTGGGCGCGGCGTATCCAATAACCAGTGTAATCTGGTTTCTATCGGATGTTTTGACGTGCGTTTCCGGGGCGGTTTTTGGTTTTTGTGGAGCGATCTTCGGCACTTCGATTTTTGATTTTTTGTAATCGCCGAATATCCGCTCGACGAGTTCATACGATTCATCGACAGTCTGCGGTCCGGCGATTGCAATCACGCAGTTCGACGGCCGCATAAATTGATCGTGAAAATCGATAATATCGCCCCGCGCGATGGCGGCGATGCTTTCCTCGCTGCCGGATGTATTGTGCCCATATGGGTGCTCGACGAAGAATACCTCTCGAAAGTAATAAAAAGCCTCTCTCGACCAACTATTTGAAGTCGATGCTATCTCGATGAGCTTCTTCTGCTTAAGTCTCGGCAACGATTCCTTCGGGAATGTCGGCTCGAATGCCATCCTTGCGAGAAGCTCTACCCCCGGTTCGATATCCATCGGCAGAAGCTTGCCGTTGAGCGAGATCGAGTTATTCCCTCCACTGGAGTTAACATCATATCCATTCCAATCGATATATTGGCTCAGCTTTTCCTGCGTAGGATATCCCTTAATCCCTTCCATAAGGTAGTCTGCGAGCATACCTGTAAGTCCCTCTTTGCCCTTTGGGTCGTATCGAAGGCCAGCGTTGAAGAATATCTTGACATCGAAGTGCGGAACGGAGTTGTTCTCTGCTGCGAGGACGGTTATTCCGTTATCGAGGACTCGTTTCTCGAAATCGATTCCGCCTGATGTTTTGGCGGCGATAACATCGTCCACCGCCCTTTCCATCGGCGGCCTCACCACGACGACGTTCATCGTGTGCGGCACGAGGAATTTTTCTGCGGCGGCGCGAATCTCCCCCGCTTCGACGACCATATATCGCGGCACGAGGAAATCGAGGGCCGTCGGGCGGCCGTAATTGATGTAATTGAACATCATCGAGCTGGTCTGTCCCTCGACGGTCTCGTTCTCGAACATGAGGCTTTTGACCAGAAGCCGTTTTTGACGCTCGACCTCCTTTTTATCGACACCCTTTTCGATGATTTTGCCAATTTCATCGTCGATTATCCCGAGGATTCGGTCGCGGTCTTCGTAATCGAAATTGCTTATCCCGATCTGAAAGAGCGATGGTTGCGCCATCGGATTATAGTGGCTCGCAAAGACCGAGCCGCAGAGCTTTTCCTCCGTGACCAGCCTTTTATTCAGGATGCTTGTTTCGCTTCCGGCGAGGATATCGGTGAGAATATCGAGTGCGTATCCGTCCTCGTCGCCTCGGGAAGCGCCGCGCCATGCGATCCGCATATTCGAGGTTCGGACGGCGGCCTCAGTCTCGGCGTATCGAGCGGAAAGCTGCGCCGGTTCGTTCGTGACTAATGGAGGTTGGTGCGTCCGTCGCTCCCAGTCTCCGAAGAGGCTATCCGTATAGGTTTGCGCATCTTCGAGGGAGATATCGCCGGCGAGCGTGAGGATTGCGTTATCGGGCGAGTAAAAAGAGTTATAGTATTCGATTAAGTCATCGCGGCTAATACGAAGGAAATTATCGAGATAGCCTATCACGGGATAGCGTGCTGGATGGTTTTGAAAAGCCGTTTTATAGAGAATATCGAACATCACGCGCGACGGTTCCTCGAAGCCCTTATAAATCTCCTGGGTGATAACGCCCTTTTCGCGCGCAAGCTCCGTTTCGTCGAATCCGCAATCGGTAACCCAGTCGGAAAGGGACATAAGCTCCCCTGAAAATTCGCCGCTCGGCCCGTTTATGTAATAGCATGTTATGGTGCGGGTCGTGTATGCGTTGGCCGTCGCGCCGATGCTCGCCAGATATTGATTATACTCGCTTTCGGACATACGCGAAGTGCTTCCGCCGGAGACGACGTGTTCGAGGTTATGGCTTATCCCCGCGCCGAGAAATCTGCCCTCGTATTGGCTTCCGGTCTTAACGCCGATTCTCATGCTGACCACCGGAGCGATATGGTTTTCCCAAAAGAGCACAACGAGGCCGTTATCGAGTGTCCA
>CAYNTG010000090.1:0-9118 GCA_964400105.1 uncultured bacterium | reverse complement strand
CCAGGAGGAATTTCGCATAAAATACGTAAGTCTGCGGTCTGAGCCGCGATATACCCTATCGAAATGAGAAAAATGATTGCGATCTTCGAAGCCACTTGATAGAAATATCACTTGGCGAATCGTTTTTGTCAATATAGTTTTCAAGAAAAGGACAAATTACCCGGTCGCCAAACAAAAAACAGGAATCTATTCATTGCTTTTTTGAATTCCCTTTTTCTATTGCGTCTAACGATGAATTTTATTAGGTTCATTGTAATGATGAGGGCCTGTTTAAAAATATCTTTTCTGCTGTTTTCAGGAGCGGCTTTTGCCGTAGGTCTCGGCGGCTACTATGAAGTCCAGACTCGTTTTGCCGAAGATGGGACATGGCAGCTTGAAAAACCATCCCATAGATTCGAGATTCGCCTTAATGCGAGTCCGTTTGAGAATACCGAGGCATTCGCGAAGTTTTACGCCGATATTTCCAGATTGCAGGACAACGATCCAGAGCGGCAACTCAGCGAATACACGCTCCTCGAGGGGCATCTCAAATATCGATCCGAGCATTTCGAGGTCATTACATTCACGCGCGAGAACCGGTTCTGGTTTCCGCAGGGGCTTTATGAGCTGGTCAATGCCGATCGACTGACCGACGACGGCAACGCGCAAGGTGTGCGTGCGGATTTCTGGGGAATCGGACCCTTTTCCGGAACGGCTTATTGCTCGGATTGGTCAAATTCCGACGGTGCGGACGCCGCAGTGGCGAGGCTTTATGCCCCATTTTTTGGCGACAGGATTCGCTTCTCGGCCATCGCAGGTAGAAAGAACGGTGGGGGATCCGCATCGGATTATAACTCGATTATCTCCGGTGAAATCGGGTGCTCCGTCGGGCGGATCGTCCCATTCTTATGGTGGATCGGCAATGCCGATTTCGAGGGCCAGGTCGCCACAAGCCAAATCCAGGACGAACCTGACGATGTCGCGTGGGCAGCCGAATTCCGCCAGCTCAAGATCGGCTCCCTCGAGCTTCAGGGCGGCTATCACGACTACGGCGCACAATTCCGAAGCTCTCTCTCGAACCAATTCGACAACGAGCAAAAATATAACGAGGAGGGTTTTTACGGTCGCGCGGTATATTTTTTCCCGGAAAAGGCGATAAATTTTATCGCCGGTTATTCCGAAATCCGCGCTCCGCAAAACCGCATGTCAAAAATCTCTGAAACGAATATCGAGCGAACAAACCGCGAGGCATACGGCGAGGTCTATATCGAATGGGTGAACGACATCAAAAGCAAATTTCGTTATAAATTCTATCGCGGATGGGACAAAAATTACGGTGAATATCGCAATTATCCGGTTCTTCTGGGCGAGGTGAGCGTCGAGAACAGGCTGGCGAAGGTCGAGGGTCAGCTTCGCATCAAGGACATCGGCACCGATCATCAGCTCGTCGCAACCGGCCTGGAGCTTAATGCCAATCTCACGGAGAATCTCAAGCTCTATGCCCGCGCTGTAAACGTCGCGGAGCGATATGAAAGCCGCCAGACAGCATTCGTGCAACTCCGATACGAGCGTTTTCGACCAGCGGAGATATTTATCGAGTTCGGCGAGTCCGGCGACAGCGATAACGACCTTACAAACGACGACGATTTTGTGAGCGAGGCCGCTTCTCAAGGCGTGAATAAGCAGATCAAGCTTTTTGTAAAGGTCTCTTTTTAAAAAACTATAATTAGATATGGAGACATTCGATGGAGGAAAGAAAAAAGAACACACTACCGATCGATTTCAGATGGCAAGCGGTTTTGCCCGTTTATGTTTTGGCGATCGCCGTGATCGGCTACTACGGCAGTATCCTCGGCGTCTATTATCCATGGGAGATATACGCGCTGCTTTTAGGGTTCATCACCGGGTTGCCGGCGGCAAAATGGGAACTTGCGGCCATAGTAAGCCGATGGGACAAGATCATCGCCGGTCCGGTGGTGAGCTTTCGTCTGGGATATTACAAACACAGCGAGGCCAAAAAAAAGACGCACTACGAACTCGCGGCATCCTTTCTCGTTCCACTAATCTTCCTTTTCCTCGCCTACATATTCTATTTTCGGATAATCCTCGCCTCTCTCTCGTTTGGATGGGCTTTTCTGCTGCCGATAAAATGGTATGGATGGTATTGGCTGCCTTATATATTCGGCCTGCAATTCTCATCGACACATCTTCCACGGCTCATCGCGGTCGCATCATGGGGCAAAAAGCCATTGCCGGATGTTTTAAAGGAAAAGAATGATTAAACGCTCACTTCTCGTTTTTCTCATGCTTATCGGCGCGGCGTTTGGCGCGGTGTCCGTCGATAGCGGGGAGGTTTTTTTCACACTCGAATATCCCGATGCAGCGGATGTGTTCCTCACCGGCGATTTCAACGGCTGGTCGGAAACCGCAAATCCGATGATGAAAGAGGGCGAAGTGTGGACGGTCGTGCTCGTTCTTGATAATGGCCGATATGAATACAAATTTCTGGTCGATGGCATATATATCGAAGACCTCGATAATCCGGAAAAATCCGCCGATCCATACGGCAGTTACAATTCCGTGGTTGTCGTGGGCGAACCAGTCGAGTCGAAATCCGCTCTGGTTCCGGCTAAACTATCGAACGCTAAGGGCGTTAAACTCGGTTATTACAATCCCTCCGCGAGGTTTGTCTTCGTCTCCGGTTCATTCAACGATTGGTCCGCAGACGCCACTCCGATGAACTCCGACGGCGACGGCAATTGGAGCGCAAAACTCGATCTCGACACCGGCAAACACGAATATAAATTAGTCGTCGATGGCTCGTGGCAGACCGATCCCGAAAATCCGAACACCGCCTCGGACAGCTACGGCGGCGTCAATTCCGTTATCGAGGTGGATGAAAACGGCGATATCGTCGAAGGCGAGCCGAAGGCCGCCGCCGAACGGAGATCGAACACATTCGCCAACAGCCGCGTTTATATCGGAGGTCGATATACCGCAATCGCCGTGAGCGTATGGGATAGGCATGTAGATCGACGACTCAAGCTCGAAAAAC
Source organism: uncultured bacterium (assembly GCA_964400105.1). Classification (GTDB taxonomy): domain Bacteria; phylum UBP14; class UBA6098; order UBA6098; family UBA6098; genus CAYNTG01. Next base: position 6,084 of record CAYNTG010000090.1, on the reverse strand, counting down.
CGCGCCATCGAATGGAGGCATATCTTCGCGTCGAGATCAGCGACGATGTCACTGCATGGGGGAGCTTGAATTTCGATACGCACGATGCGGATCGTATTTTTGAAACGGCGTTATCTCTGGACAGCGCAGCAATCTCATTATCAGCGCAAGATTTCGATGGTCAGGTTTATTATAACCGCCCGGTCGGCGGAATCGGCGATCCCATGAAGATATTCGGCCAGTCGAATATCGCTGGCGCGCCGGAAGAGAAGACACCATTCGGCCTCGGCACCGGAGGTATTAAAGCCTCCGGAAATATCCTCGGCTTCGAGCTGTCCGGTCTGTTCTGCGATCGTTTCGAGAGCCATTCGGCAGCGGTTCCGGAGGGCGCTCTCCTCGACGATCTCGGAAGGCTTCGATATGGTCTTTTCCGCGAGGATGTTATCTCTCCGGCTCCAGATCCATCTCTTTACACCGAGTTCGGCACCGATATATTTGGTTTTCGTGCATCGAAGAGGATCGGCCCGATAGGTTTTGGCGGCGTCTTGCGACGCGATGCTGGCACATTCTGGTCCTCGCTTTCCGAGCTTTCGATCCCGGCATTGGACGAATGGATCGTGTCCACCGGCTCGACAAGCGACTGGTTCGCGCTCGGAAACTCCGAATGGCTCTACGGCGGCTATATCTCCACCGGGATCGGCGCTGCGAGCCTCTGGGGTGAATATCTCGGATACTCCTATTACGGCGGTGTCGTCGCCGGAAACAAGGAAAACGATGCTCGCGACAACAACGGCCCGGTCGATCTCGATCTGGGGAAAACATTCGGCCACATGGGCGCCGCCGGTTTAACGATCGAACCATCAGAAAAGATTGAATTCGAGCTTGGATACTACTCGCAGTTCATAAATGCTCCCGACGACTCCGGCGAATATTTTCAGCCGGCGCCATCCGGCGACGGCGACGGCCATATCGACATCTCGGTCGTCTCGATAAACCCGGAGATGCAGCCGACACGGTGGGAGTCGTTCTTCGTCGAGGCCGATGTCGATTGGCCGATTGCCCTTTGGGCGAGAGGCGGCGTCGAAAAGGTGCGCGACAACCTCTCCGATGTCGATCGCGATCTGACGAGATTTGGCGCGGGCGCACGGGGCACGGTGCTGTGGGAACTTTTGGGCTTCGATTTCTTCAGCGACTGGGCATTCGCAAAAACACCCGACGGCATGAAGCAGCGCGAATTCCTGTCAAAATTCGGCGTTCGGGTGCACCTCTCGGATCAATGGTTCATCAACCTCGATGCCGCATACCACAAAATCTTCATCGAGGCCGAACCCGGTTCAGAGATCGAAGACGACGCTCTGCCGGTATTCGCTTCGATAGAATTTATGCCGATCGAGAACGTGCGGATGGAGCTATTCTGGGGCGTCCATCCGATAATGGCGAACGGATGGCGCGCCGGACGCCGGGAGTTCATCGACAACTATATGATGGAAGAGGAAGCCTCGTTCGCCGAGGCGTGGTCTGCCCTCGAAGATGTCCGCCAGATCGGTGTTCGCGGACAGATCGACTTTTAACAAACAGGATGGGTAAAAAGGTGTTTATCGAGAACGGAAATTTTTTCTACAAACTCGTCATTATCGTCGCTGTGAGCGGAATTTTGCTTTCCTCATGCGCGGTTACAAAGGCCATCAAAAACCGCCTTCCGGCTCCGCATAAGGTCGATGGCGGTATCTTGTTTATGTATAATAATTCCGCAGCTCGGCAGGTGCAGGTTTGCGGAAATTTCAATAACTGGTGTGGAACCAAGGATACGGGCGGAATCCTCGATCTATCGTTGGGAGTTATGAAGGAATCCGACGATGGAACATGGAGGCTCGTCGTCGATCTTCCGCCGGGAAGATACCAGTATAAATTCGTCATAGACCGTGTGAGTTGGACGATGGATCCATCCAATCCCAATACCGATTTCGAGGATGGGTTCGAGAACAGTTTGATCATAGTAAAATAAACATATAATGCAAAGCGACACGGGATCGCGAGATGTATATGGAAAACGTGGTAACGATCGATCTGGTTTGGTAAATGAAAGAAGACACTAAAAAGAGGCTTCAAAGGTTCATAGTTCGAAATAACTATGTCCTTCGCTTTATAACGGCGACGCTTTTTGCGTTGATCGTCGTTATTTCCGTGATTTTCGGCCTAAAGGCGCTCTTTTTGGAGCTTTCGATCCCCAATAGACCCATCGTCATCCCGATTTTCCGCAAGGTCAGACAGAGCGGGACAATCGAAGATGGAAGGCCTGTTTATGGCGAGGAAACCTATATGCCGCTGCAGCTTAGGAACGTCGGCAGAAAACCCGCCATAGATATTACATGGACTTTTGCAATAACTGGCGTCGGCAAATTTCCCGGAGAAAACCCCGGCCCATTCTCGCGAAGGGATTCTATCGATGTGATAATAACCGATGCCCCAAATCCAATCTACAAATGGGGTTACAAAATCTGCAATTATCAAATCGAATATAAAGACCAAATGGGAAATATTTATTTCAATGTCGATAGCATCCTCATAAAACCCATCATATGCAACCACGATCGACGCAAGATGGGAGGCCTCATTCCTGCATCGGCCCCAAACCCGATTAAGCGGGATTCGAACTCATCGGAGGACTAATGAAGAAAATACCGGTTTTTTTGACCCTAATCGCATCGATAATGCCTCTCATGGCACAGCCAGTATCTACCGGCGATGGAGACGTAAAAATTTCACACTACGCACCTGGAGCAAACACTGTTTTCCTCTCCGGCGGTTTCAACCGTTGGAGCCCCGACGATACGCCCATGTCGAAATCCGCCGACGGCGAATGGTCGGTGACTATCCGGCTCGAACCCGGTGTTCATCAGTATAAGATCGTCACAGATGGCCAATGGAAACAGGACCCCGATAATCCTGCGGGCATGGACGACAACTTCGGCGGCCTTAACTCCGTATTCGTCCTCACCGACGATGGCCGTATCATCCTCGAATCGCAGGCGCAGGGACCGACCAATCCAAACGACGAATATCCCGATGGCCCGATGGTTCATCTGGCAATTATTTGGCATCAGCACCAGCCGCTATATGCCGATCCGGAGAAGGATTTCCTGCGCGGCCCGTGGGTTCGCCTTCACGCGACAAAGGATTATTACGACATGGCCGCAATGCTCGCTGATTATCCCGATGTCCATGTTACGATCAACCTCACGAGCGTGCTGCTTCGACAACTCGAGGAGTTCTATGTCGATAGGCTCGGAGAGGTCGTCGATGGGAACGCTATCGACGAGGATGCATATTTCGAGAAATTTTCCGGTCGCACCGACCCGTGGATCGATCTGCTTCTTAAAGATACCGACGAATTCACGCCCGAAGACGAGGAATACCTTATCGGCGGTGCATGGAACTGTTTCAGCATATCAGAGGTGATGATCGAAAGATTCCCAGAATACAAAGCCCTCCGGGATAAGGGCAGTAATTTTTCAACATTCGAGAAGCTCCAGCTCAAGATATGGTTCGCACTCGCATGGTTCGATCCGGATTTCCTCGATGGAGATGTCCAACTTATCGGAGGTGGCTCAGTCGATCTCTCCGACCTCGTCGAGTTCCGCGACGGCAAATGGTTCGCGCGACGTCAATTCACGGAGGAAGACGCCAATCGTCTCGTCGCAGAATCTTATAAGGTGATGGCCGCCGTCGTTCCGGCGCATAAAAAGCTCGTCGAGGACGGCCGCGCCGAGATAATCACCACGCCATACTATCACCCGATCCTGCCGTTGATCCACGATTCCGATATCGCTAAGGTTTGCCAGAGCGGAACGCCGATGCCGGAGCGATTTTCATATCCTGAAGATGCTGTTTCGCAGGTGCAGAAGGGCGTGGCATATTTCTGGAAGATATTCGGTCGGCCGCCGATGGGGATGTGGCCGGGTGAGGGTTCCGTCTCGGAACAGGTCGTCTCGATATTCGCCGATGCCGGTATCCGATGGATAGCGACCTCCGACGGCGTCCTGAAAAATTCGACACCGCAAAATCAGCCGATCTACCGCCCATATCGCGTCGATGCCGACCGAACCACCGGCACCGGGACCGACGGCAGGATGCTCGCCGTCTTCTTCCGCGATACCGAACTATCCGACCGCATCGGTTTCAAATACCAGACAAAACCGGGCGAGGAGGCCGCTGAGGATTTCGTCCAAAGGGTTTTATCCTATGCAAAAGATGGGGAGGATAGGCTCATAACGGTCATCCTCGACGGCGAGAACGCATGGGAGTGGTATCGCTTTTCCCCCGACGCGAAGGATTTTCTAAATGCGCTGTATCGCAAGCTCACAAAACTACAAAAGCTCGACCGCATCGTTACCGTCGCGCCATCGGAGTATATCATGGGAAATCCCGAACGCGGCATTCCCGCTCACGATATCGGCGCAATGCCGGAACTCGAGCCGCTCTGGCCGGGAAGCTGGATAAATGCGAATTTCGATACCTGGATCGGCGAGCGCGAGGAGAACGTCGCATGGAACCTTCTCGGAAAGGTCCGGGCCGACCTCGAAAGTTGGGGTGTAAAAGCTCCGAAGATATCGGACATTCCAAAAGATGAAAAAGAGAAGGCCGTCTTCGATATGTGGGAGGCGATGTTCGCCGCCGAGGGTTCCGATTGGTTCTGGTGGTTCGGCGGAGATCAGGGCGCGCCCGGTGGCGACGAGCCGTTCGACGAGGGTTTTATCATACATCTTAACAATGTCTATCGCTATGCACAAAAAGCGGGCATCGAGGTGGAAATCCCGGAGTTTCAATCGGTGCTATCGGGCGCATCCGGCGGTGCTGGCGCGATGGCGCATAGTGGAATCAAGATTCCCGTTACGTTCGTCGTCGATGCCTCGCATATCGATGTCTCCGAAGCGATCTATATCGCCGGAGAACCGGCGGAGCTGGGCGCATGGACACCCAATAAGATCGCGATGTTCGACGACGGCACCCACGGCGACGCGAAGGCCGGCGACGGCAAATGGAGCATTACCGTCGAATTCACAGAAGGGGCCTATATCGATTACAAATATACAAATTCCGGCACCGAGGGCCAATGGCTACCCGGCGAGGAGTTCCCCGTAGCGAACCGCGCGATAACGGTTTCATCCAAAAACGATAGGATGACTGTCGAAGATAAATTTGGCGAGATGTAAAAAGGATTTGCGGAAGTGACCACAGATATACTGACTCTCATAGCCGGCCTTATAGCGCTGTATCTCGGCGCGGAGGCACTCGTTCGCGGCGGTGTGGGATTGGCTACAAAGCTAAAAATCCGCACCATCGTTATCGGGATAACCCTCGTCGCTCTGGGCACGAGCCTTCCCGAACTGACTATCGCCGTCGCTTCATCCGCAAAGGGAGCTTCCGCGATACCAATCGGGAACGTCGTTGGGAGTAATATCTGCAATATCCTTCTCATACTCGGAGTCGCAGCGCTGATTCGCCCGATTCCGGTCGAACGCAAAACCTTTCGAGAGGATATTCCTGCGGCGATAATAGCCGCCGGGATGCTCTGGGTCGTCGCGGCCGATGGCGTCATTAACCGCTTCGACGGCATTTTGCTACTGCTCGTTTATATAATTTTCATCGTCCAGACAATCACCAAGAAACAGGAGGAGATTGTCGGGGATACGGTCGAAAAGGGTAGGCGAAGCAACGTCTTATACGCCGTCTTCATACTCGTGGGACTGGGCTTGCTTATTTTTGGCGGATCGGCGACGGTTAAAGGCGGTGTCGCTCTCGCCGCCACATTCGGGATCCCAGAATCGATCGTGGCACTCACATTAATTGCACTCGGCACCTCGCTGCCGGAGCTTGCGACATGCGCGGTGGCGTCATACAAAAATCAAAGCGACATTGCAATGGGAAACGTCCTCGGAAGCAATATCTGCAACGCGCTCCTCATCGTCGGTATCGCGGCGTTGATAAATCCATTCCCGTTGGAAATAAGCTTGCTTGAATTCAGCTTCCCGATAATGCTTTTGACAAGCGTTATGTTGATCCCGTTTATCAAATCTGGTATGAACCTTTCGAGGTTGGAGGGAG
>CAYNTG010000089.1:0-9457 GCA_964400105.1 uncultured bacterium | reverse complement strand
GCGGTAACTTTTCTCAACCCCACTGTCAAGAATGTTGGGCGTGGAAGCATCGTATAAACCAAACCACAACGTTATTGCAAAAAATCCTTGTAAAAGCACGATTAGTTTGTTTATACTATAACGATATAGCCATAAAATAATTTCTTATCGCTTTTTTTAGGATTACAAAATGCCTCGAAATTCAACGATCCTCATTTTCCTCGTTATTATCGTCGCCGCTTCGGTATTCGCTCAGGACAGCGAGGCCGAAGCGATTATGGGCGATTCCGTTTTGCTGATCGAAAAGGTCGATCTTTGCTCCGAGATCGATCTCGACGGCATCGCTGCGGACGATTCATTCCCCGGCGCGACTGTCACGGGCGATTTCGTTTATTGGGAGAAGCCCTTTTCATATTTCCTCTCGGATTCGTGCCACTGGGACTATCGCTGCGAACCGGGACACGCATTCAGCGGCTACGACGATTCGCTGATTTTTCGATTCGCACTATGGCGACACGGTTTCTGCTACTGCGGCGTCTATTCGCCGGGCGGTGACACGACCTCCGCACTCTTTTTGCTTTGCAACGGAAATCTCGGTCCGGTCGCGACATGGGGCCGCCCGCTCACGCGCGACGACATCTACACCGGCGCGATGTTCACACTCGATTACAGTCAGAACTTCATCGCACAACTTATCCACCACCAATACGAGATGGTCACAGACAACGGCCACGTAATATCCGGCGAGCTTCCGATAATTCGAGACCGCCTGTGCCTCGACCCTCCTGCAGATAGCACCGGAGCCTATCTTTACGGCTTCAACCTGCTTGCCTTTTCACTGAAAAACAACCTCGGTAAAACGATCTGGTCGATGGCCTCCGAACTCACCACGCGGCGCGCGGACGGCGTATATTCCGGCGGCTGTTGGTATGCCGGGATTCCAACCATCGAAGGGCCTTCGGGGGTCGCGTGGTATATAGGGAATAATGCTTGGTGCGCGCTCTGCGACGACTCCACAGGGCTGGTCACCGGCACGCAGGACCGGGGATTCTCGCTGCATTATTCGTCTCCGGGGCAATCGGCGATAAGAATAAAGGGCGGTTCGAATAATTTGACCGAGGCCTGGGGCTATCTCGACGGCACGCTCGGAATGCACATACTAAATTGCTGCACAAGGGATTATCCACTGGCCAATTATTATATCTTCGACGATTTGCCCGATTCGGTCCGGTTGAAAACTTATCTATCGCGTGCAGCAATCGGCGCATACTTCCGAATGGCGGTCATTGCCGATTCGGTGTGGATCGACGATGTTTGGGAAAGTCCATCGCCCGGCCTCGACGGCAATCCGCCGCCGCTGCTCCTTCGAATCGATCCGGGCTGGAACGGCAAGCTCTACCCGGAAATAGACATCGCGCCTGCGGAAACGCTCGACTTCGGAACGGTGCTTCTCGGCGAATCTTCCATCGATGGGTTCACAGTTTACAACATCGGCGATACAACATTGACCATCACATCGCTTTTTAACAGCAATCCAGAGAATTTCGGCGTCCACTATTCCGTGCATACACCCGCCGGATCGAATTCGCAGATCACAATCAGCTTCAATCCGAGCGGTGCCGGAACATTCGAGGGCATCCTGTCAGTTTTCACGAACGTCCCGTGTTACTCGTTGTTATATTTATATGTAAAGGGAACCGCGCTCGTCGTCGATCCACTCGTGCCATATATAGTCGAGCCGCTTCCGAACAGTTGGACATCGTGCGCCGATCAACCGATCATTATCGGAGCGATCTGCGACGACTCGATTTTCATCGAGCCGGAAACATTGCGGATAAACAGTCTTCCGACGACGACGGAGCTTTTCGACAGCTCGTCGATGAGTTGGGCACCGGCGGAATCCGTCTGGTCGTCGGCATGGGGAACGACGATACTTCCCGGCACGAATTGGCTCTGGGACGACCATTTCGACCACCACGAGTGTATCGATTTCCGCGTAATCGTGAACATCCCAGACGGCGCAAACATCGATTCGGCATCGATCTCGATTTATACCGATAATATCGCAACCGTCTATGCAAACGGCGCTTGCGTGGATACGACCGATGCAACTTATTGGTATCGTCTTAGCAGCTTCGATCTATTGCCATTCCTGCACGGCGGCAGCGATACAATTATCATAAGCGCGTGCGATATTTCCGGCGTTACCGCCGGTGTGAATTTCTATATCTATGCGAGTTATTCCAAAATCTGCTGCCGCGCGATCCAGCTCGAAACGGTCGTCCTCGACGTCGATTCGGTGCTCTATTCCAGCATCGACGGCTCAATATCGATCCTCGACGACACGCTCATCGTATTTAATCCGCCGGAACTATTCACAGACGGCGACACCATCCATGTTTGCCTCGCTTCAGCAGCCGATACGTGCGGCGAAATTTTCGACAACCTCCCATTATGCTGGGATTTCTATGTCGATCTTTCTCAGCCGACGCCATTCAATATCTCGCCGCCGGACGGCGCGATTATTCAGGACTCGCTGCCGTCGATCTCGTTCTGCCTCGACGATCCGCTTTCCGGGATCGATACGGCCACGATCACTTTGCTCGTAGATGGCGATACAGTCATTCCCATTCTGACGCCGCTCGACAGCTGCATCCACATCGAATGGCATTTCGACGCTCCGCTCAACTCGGGCGATACGGTCGAATACTGCATCCTCGCAACCGATACCACAGATTATTGTGCGGATAACGTGCTCGACACATGCTTTTCGTTCGTGGTCTTCAGCGAAGGCCCCATTGCGCGGTTGATCTCGCCGACGGACGGCGCCATCTCGGCCTGTGTCGATCAGCGGATCATCATCGCTATCGTCGATTCTCAGGCGATAGACGCAACATCGATCGTCCTCGTCATCGACGGAGATACGCTTGATATATCCGACCCCGATTTGTCTTTCGTCGATGACAGCCTGCTCGTTTTTTCGCCGGAAACCGATTATTGGAGCGATTCCGACAGTATCTATGTGAGCCTGATCGCGGCGAACGACGCCTTCGGGGCACCGCTAACAAGCCCACTCGATTTCGTCTTCTATACCGATTTCTCGCCGCCGGAGGCCGCTTTCATCGCGCCTCCTTCGGACGAATGGATCACGGACCTTCACGCGCCGATAGAATTAGAGGCTTTCGACCGGGTTTCGCCGATCCTCATCGACACTTCGGAGATCGAAATCAACGGCGTGGTCTATCCGCTTTCGGAGATAATTACATCTGTAAATTCTTATGGCAACGAGATTTATGCGATTTTCCAGCCTGTGGCTTACGGCATTAGCTGGGTTCCGAGCGAGACGGTTTATGTCGTTTTGACAATCTGCGACGAGCCGGATACCTGCGGCCCGAACTGCGCCGAATATCATTATCTTTTCAAGATCGAACCGATAAGCGGATGTGCCGTTTATCCGAATCCGTTCACGCCCACGGCCGACGGCATCAACGACCGGGTTGTTTTCGAATACCCGCGAATGCACGTTTCCGGCGCGACATTGAAGATATTCGATCTGCGCAACAACCTCGTATTCGAGCGCGAGATCGGCGCCTCGAGCAGCATAGAAAACTCGTGGGGCGGCGAAAATTCAAACGGAGAACCGCTGGCTCCGGGCCTGTATCTCTATATCGTCTCGAATGATAAACGGATCGTCTGTCAGGGAACGATAGTTCTCGTCCGGTGATTTAAGGCAGATCCCAGCGCTTGCGCAGTAGCCATTCCCCGCAGATGGATAGAACGAAGATTACCAGAAGCAGCGGATGATCCCAGAACGCCCTTTCGCGACGCTCATTTCTGATCAGCTTGGGTGTTTTTATAAGATCGGGCAGCGAATCGATATCGGATGCATCCAGATATCGGCCTCCGGTGGCCTCCGCGATCCCGCGCATCCCTTCGATATTCAGGCGGACGTTCTCCATCTCTATTGAATACGGTTCCACGAGGAACGAATTTGCCGCGTATCCGATGGTTTGATCGTCGAGTTCCGCCCTCGCCGATATGCGCCATTTCCCGACGCCGAATGCCGGCATCTCGGAGATGTATATCCCGTTACCCCTGTCCTCGAGCACAATAGCCAGCGAATCCGCAGCGCTATCGGTGCACGCGACGACCGCACTGACTCTCGCGCCGCCGAGCGGTTTGTTCGATTCGTCGCGAAGGCGGGCATCGAGTATGACCCCTTCCCCACTGCGATAGACCCTTTTGTCGGTCTCGATTATGAACGCGCTTCCCTCGCCAGCGGCGAGAAGCCATGCCGCATCGCGCGAAACCAAACCGCGATAGAGCTTCGCGTTACCTCCGAACCCGAACGGCAAGAATCCCCATCGCCAGAAACCGGCGCCGTTGAACATCGTCACGCGACCGCGACCAACCTCGCGCATCGCTATAATCGGGACATCGTCCAGGCGAGGATGCGTCATCAAAATCTCGGCTCCCGGCATGGTTCCCGTAACCATCGCAAAACCTCCGAGCGGCGGCAATCGATCGTATCCATCGACCTGCGATGAAACGCTCTCCGAAACCCGCGTTATCGGATGAATAAGCCCCTGCACCGTAAGCTCTGGAATGAATTCGTCGGTTGTCCAAACATGGGACCCGGCGGAATAGATAAAGGGGAACATATCCGCCCAAACCTTGCCGGAAACCCTGTTCAAGATGATCTCGCTCAATATGTGAAAGCTCACAGCTCCGCCGCCTCGAACATAATCCAGAAGAACCGGACCGAGACCCATCGCATCGAAATCGCCGAGCAGATCGACTAGAATAACCGCGTCGAATTCGGAAAAGCCAGCTACGTTCTTCGGTAGCCGGACATCGCCTGCGCCGGATGATTTGCCGGTAAAAGCCGTCTCGACGACGATATCCGGGTCTGATCGCAGAGCGCGCAACAAAAATGTCATCTCCCAATTCGGCTCGCTTCCGACAACTAATATCGAACGCTTCCCCGGCAATATCTCGACCCGAACGCTGCGCGAATTATTCGATGCGGTAAGCTCCCCCGCGAGCGATGGGACGACCACCCGATATGTGAAAACACCGGCGGTGTCGGGGGTTACCTCGAAAGTCACATCGACCAATTCGCCGCTTCCTGCCAGCACGATTCGCTTCTCGTCGATTTTTTCGTCGCCCCGGTAGAGCCGCGCCATGCTCTCGCGCCCGGAATAGCCGAATGACCCAATCCCCGCGATAATCGGGAACTGCTGATCGACGAACGCCAACCGCTGGGCGGTAAGTTGCCTTACCACGACATCCTTTGGCGGGGTCGGATCTCCGACGCCGATAGTCAAAATCGGGAAATCGCTTCGATAGGCCGCGCCAAATGGGTCCTCGCCATAATTCGCCTCGCCGTCGGAGACGAGCACCAGCACCCCGATCGGGATATCGTTCGTCGCTCGACGTATCTTCGAGATAGCCCTTCCGGTGGCCGTCACATCGCCATCGAACGTGAAATCGCCATCCCGAACCGTCGCCGAATCGGAGAAGAGATACTCCTCGACATCGTGCTCCGCGCGAATCTTCGACATGGCCTCCGAATCGCTCAGGCTCCTCACGATAGCAGCCCTATCCCCGGACTTATCGGAAAGCGCCATGCTCCTTGAATTATCCCAAAGCACAACGACCTTCGGCTCGATCTCTCTCGCCCGGACCCACGCGGCGAGCGGCTCGACTATCATCAAAAATATTGCGAGAAATGCGATAAAGCGCAGAAGAATAAGCGTCCACCTTCTAAGCCCCGTCAGCGGTGGATTCGTAATACGATATGCGAAGAACGTGAAAACCACGGCCAAAAAAAGCGCCGCTATCCACGCGACCGGCGAAAATGCGAAGGTTAGCTCCATCATCTTTTTTCCCATTAAAAAAGGGGGGTCATTAATAACCCCCTATTATATATGAAATTCGTAAAATCTTCAACCGGCAAAAAAGACTACGATGTTACCCTTTCGCCAAGAAGCGCGCGTTCAAGCCATGCGTGGTGGTGGTTCGTCGCATATTTTTCGGGTCGAACTTTTCCTGCCATGTGCGAAATAATCACTATCGGTGTGTAAAAAAGGACCCTTATGTCGGTGAAGAAGTTCCTGTTTTCGTAGTATCTCAGCTCCAATGCGATCTTCTCAGAAACGACTACACCCTCGCGGAAAACGAGCTGGCTGATACCGAAAAGCCCGGGTGTAAATCTCAGAATCTCGAGCTGCCTTTCGGTGTATGCCTCGACAATCGGCGGCCTTTCCGGGCGCGGCCCGATAAACGCCATCTCGCCTTTTATAATATTCAAAAGCTGCGGGATTTCGTCGATACAGGTCGATCTGATGAACCTGCATATCGGCGAAAAACGCGTATCGTTGAGCTGTGTGTGCATCGGAAGGCATCCGTTGGCACCCTTCTTCATCGTCCTAAGCTTATACAGCTTGAAAATACGCCCGCCCTTGCCAACCCTTTCCTGCCCGAGGAACAGCGGCCCCGGCGAGTCGATCAAAACCATCACGCTAACGATCAAAAAGACCGGCAATGTTATTATGAAAAATAACGTTGCTGTGATAATTGTAAAAACTCGTTTTAGCAATTGTATCATCGGCTTACCCCGCCTTTAGTTGAATAGCTCGATATCATATTGCATGGTTTCTTAATTTTAAAATGGAAACTTTTCACTTTTCGAGTCGATCTTCGCAACCACTCTCCATCTCGATCCCCAACGGTTCAATCCAACCCCAGACCATCTTCTCGCGCCATCCTCATCTTCGCCGCCTTTATCCTCACTTTCGCAAACACATCTCACAATCAGCCGCCACTCGCGCCATCCCCCAGAATCCTCACTATCTTATATCCGAACCGCTCGCCCAACTTCCCCTTTCCAATGATCCACGCAACGACCATGCCAGCAAATAATCCGCCGAATGCGAATAAAATGCCGAATACCTCGCTAAATAAATGATTACCAATAAAATAGAATAACAAGAATAATATCGTCGGCAGGATAAAAACGACCACAACGGATCCGAGATACTCCCTCCCACCGATCTCGATCTCGACCGTGTCTCCGACATCGGCATCGACGGAATTTTGGACCGACATCGTCAACTCCTTGCCATTTTTGCGAAAGCAACGATCGTGCATCTCGCAGCTTTCGCACCCATCGCTGCGCAGGATTTTCACCCTCGCCTTGCGGCCATGAAGCTCGATCACCTCACCGATTTCGTTTATCTTCGACATATCTATACAATCCAGTTTTCGGATTCGTAATCTCCGCCCGGAATATCGATCTTTATATGTCCGCTCGCCGGAAACCGCTCCACGATCTCGCCATTTTTCACGGCGAATGCAAAAAATCGAACCTCCGACTCCGATCCGTCATCGATGAGATTTTTCGGTATTGCCAATTCGATAACATCCTCCACCGAAATTTTGACCTGCGCATCGATTCGGCCCCAAACGCCATTTTTCGGATCGAAGACCGAGCAGATCGTCTCGATACCGCCCTTACGTCTCTCGATCGTTACACGCTTTCGGAGATCGCCGGAAAATTCCACAACCAAACTTATACCACTCTCGATTTCAACCTTCGCGCCAACATTGGTGTCTATTCTCAGATAAAAATTCTCTTTCCCGAATCCGAAAAAGAGCCTCTTCATGACAAAGGTAGTTTTTCCACCGTGCATAGCGCCCAAAAATCCCGTTCTATCGCACTCTCCGGCGGACTGCCACTCGAAATAATTCGTGCTTTTTCCGTCGAGGTTGGGCGAAATCAGCGCCAACGGCCTCCGCACAAGACGCACGCCATCGTGCTTTTTCACGATAGGCTCGTCGAGATTGGCAGGTGCATCTATCCCGATGGAGCTATATACCGCCCGAATTCGCTCGCGAAAAAGGCTATCGAATCGGCGTAAGTCCGGCGAATCGCCCTCGCCGAACCACCAGAACCAATCCGATCCCTCGGCGATGAGAATATGCGACATTGCCTTTTCGACTGCGGAATATTCGGCCACTGAAGCGACCTTCTGCAACATCCTGCGCGCCTCGATAAGCAAATCCCATGCGCGATTTTTCTCCTCCACGCCTATCCATGTTCCAAAATCGCCATCGATCCAGCTTCCCGTTCCGAGCCGTTTTAAAGCAGGTTGCGTGGGATGCTCCTCGATAAACCGCCCGATCGTTGTCGGTTCGATCCACGGCTCTTTTTTCAAACGCGAATAAAGTTCGAGGAAGAACTGTTGGCCATTTTGCGGGTAAAACTCCCATGCATTCTCGCCATCGAGGATCACCGAAACCAGATAATCGTCGCCATCGTCTGGAAGGCTCTCGCGAATGCGCGTAAGATCGGCGATAAAATCGGTGACGGCGTCCCGCGCCGGGATTCTTGCATAATCGAAACCGACCTTATCGGAAAGTTTATGATCCCGAAAAACGATGCTCATCCGCTGTCCGCCGCGCTCTATAGAATAAGGCTTATAAATAGTCGCCGCATCGGCTTCCGATTTCATCAAAATAGCCTTGTCGGTGGCCAACCACCGAATCGGCGTCCCATTCAAAAGAGGTAAGACATCCTCCGAAACGCTTCCCTCGCTGGGCCACATCCCGCACGGCGCACGACCGAAAACCTCACTGAATTTAGCTAATCCCATATCGATCTGCTGTTTAGCGTCTTCAGGTAAAGTAATACTTAAAGTCGGAAGATCGCAATCGGGTCGTGCATCGACGGCGGCCACGGTTCGACAGAGCAACGGCAGAATCGGATGATAGAATGGACTCATCGTGATCTCGATTAAACCGCTCTCCCAAAGGCGCTTATATGTCGGGAGAATCCTGCCGATCCATTCCATCGTCACATCGAGAATTTTATCCCTGTCGTCCTCCGAAAAATCCGTGCCACGCGAAATCGCCGACGCGATGACCGGTTCCTCCCGAAGATGCTCGCCGCACCATGAGAGATGAAAAAGCGTCGTCAGATCGAGAATATCTCGGTCGGAGACCAGACTCGCCAATTCTTTATAATCGGCTTCGGAGGCTTTTCCATATTTACGGTAAAGTTCGAGATACCGGGGCAACCGCGCGATCATTCGCTCCTCGTTGGCCGCAAAAAATGTTGAAAGGATCGTGGCTTTTTCCGCAGAACTCAATGATTCGACGCCCTTTCGCGAAAGCTCGAGATGCCTATCTGTTAGTTCCCCGGATTCGTATTGCTGAAGCTGCTCGATAAGGCTCGGAACGAGGTTGAATGTCGCAGGAAAACCCGTCTCCTCGCACAATAAAGGCATATCGAGGTAGTCCTTCATCGCGTGAAGCCGTGTCCACGGCATCACAGCCTCGGATGAACCGGGAGCGGTGTAAATCGGCTGGTGCATATGCCATAAAAAGGCGATATGTAATTGTCTCTTCATAAGAATTTTCGGATTGGTTATTTGATCAGCGTAACCGCGCGAACCAGTCCCGCCACCCTGGCGAG
>CAYNTG010000088.1:0-9557 GCA_964400105.1 uncultured bacterium | reverse complement strand
TTCGTCAGCCGCGTGAAGAAATACCTCTCGCTCTATCTCCCCCCCGACGACTACCGCTGGGGGGTATATGGGTTTGAGGTGAGGGAGAAGGAAAATTAAAGGGGGAATAATGAAAAGAATGGTGATTTTGGTTTTGCTCGTAACAATTACGATTTGCATTGCTCAGGATCAATTCGTTTATGCATTGGGGGGAAGCAGTTACGAAACAGGTAATTCAATAATTCAAACTGAAGATGGAGGTTTTGCTATTATTGGTAGATCCAGAAGTTTTAGTGCTGGTATGGACGATTTATTCTTTTTAAAGATGGATAATTCCTTCTCGACTCAATGGGCAAGAGTAGTATTAAATCCGCCCTGCAAATTTGAAGGAAATTCAGTTATCCAAAATGAAGAAGGTAACTTCATAATTTCCGCAAATTATCAGTTTGAATATCTCGATCCAATTTATGGTTATATCCTTGAGTCATATTATTTAATTATGAGTTTTAGCGAAGCTGGTTCGTTGCTGTGGTCCTCAAATCCAATCTTTGGTGGCAATGGTGGATACATACGTTCGAAAGCAATCGAAATCAATGGGAATTACTATCTTTTAAGCTTAGGAGAAGTGCCGTTCGCTAAATTCGATTCTGAAGGAGATTTTATTTTAGCATCCAGCGGCGATGGTTTTTTAGGATATGATTTTGCTAAAACGACCGACAACGGAATGATTATTTCTGGTTTAGTTGGCGGTTCGCATAACATTGTTGTTGTAAAGTTAGATACGACTTTGGCTGTAGAGTGGGCTAGGGAACTAGAAGGAGGATCATCTTCTGAAGTAGGCTACTCTATTCTGCAAACAAGCGATGGCGGTTTCATTGTTGTTGGTTCCTCTAAGAGTTATGGAGCAACTGAAAGGGATATTTTCATCGTCAAACTGAGTTCAATTGATAGTATACAATGGTGTATGGTAATAGATGGACCTCAAGATGATATAGGTTATTCGGTAATTGAAAGAGAAGATAATAGTTATATAATTGCCGGGCATACTAGAAGTTTTGGGACTTCCGGGAGTATTTTCGTTTTGAGCTTAGACTATATCGGATCATTAGAATGGTTTAAAATAATCGATGGAACAGGGGTAGATAATTGTGTTTCTCTTTATAATACGATAGACGGTGGTTTTGTTTTAACTGGAGATACAAGGAGTTATGGATCTGGATATACTGATATAATTGCTGCTAAATTCGATGAATTCGGCAATTGCTGCATAGGTGAAGACGTTATACCTGATGTTCTATCGATTAGCCCGACACTAACTGAATTAGGTTATTCAACTTTCGTAACAACACCTACTTTTCTGGATACTCCAAAAACTGTAATTGAAGTCACTATAACTCCTTTTGAGATATGCAACATATTAAATACAGAAGAAGTGATTGCAAAACCAGGTAAGCCTGCAATCTCCGCTCACCCAAACCCGTTCAATTCGGCGGTAACGATAAGTCTGGATTGCAGAAGCGAATCGGCGGAGCCGTTGAGCACGTTAGAAATATTCGATATAAACGGGCGGCGGGTCGGAAGAATCCCCCCTGCCCCCCTTAATAAGGGGGGTGCCGAGTTTAGCGAGGCGGGGGGATCGTTCCTCTGGACACCCTCCACATCCCTCGGCTCCGGCGTATATCTCGTGCGGGCGAAGGTTAGCGGGGAATACGTATCAAAGAGAATAGTGTATTTGAAATAGAGCGAATCGGCGCAGGCGTTGAACACGTAGCCCCACGGCGCTTTCCGGGTGGAGATATTCGATATTAACGGGCGGCGGGTGGCGCAATTGCCCAACGGCTATAACTATAACCAATAAATAGACCCATTTAACGCAACGCTGCCGGGGATTCTCCGCGCCCCTTGTATCTACGAATTGAAAACTATGAATTCCGTAGGGGAGGGTCTTGTGCCCTCCCGAAAATCGGGCGACCACAAGGGTTGCCCCTACTTAAAAAAAGCGCGTGATTTTCTTGCCGGGATTTTTCGGTCGTGATTGCTTTTTGGGTCGGCGCGATGGCGGAAGCGCTTTTTCGAGTTCGTTGATTTCGTCGCGAAAGAATGCTGCTTGTTCGAATTCGAGGTTTTTCGCCGCGACTTTCATCATACGTTCGAGCTCGTCGATTTTGGCTTCGATAGGAAGCGATTCGAGGTAATCCGGTGTTTCTTGAGTGTGCTTTTCTTCGCCCTTTTGTCTGCTATCGGCGATTCCGGTGGCTGCCAGGACATCGTCGACGGATTTGACGATGCTTGTCGGCGTGATATTGTGTTTTCTATTATACTCGACCTGAGCTTCCCGGCGTCGCGATGTTTCCTGCATTGCGCGGGCCATACTGTTCGTGATCCGGTCGGCGTAGAGAATGACTTTGCCGGCGGTATTTCGAGCGGCGCGTCCGGAGGTCTGCACGATCGATGTTTCGCTTCGCAAAAATCCCTCTTTGTCGGCGTCCATGATCGCGACGAGCGTAACCTCCGGCAGGTCGAGACCCTCGCGCAGAAGGTTGACTCCGATTAGGACATCGAAATTTCCGAGGCGCAGATCGCGCAGGATTTCGACACGCTCGATAGTTTTGATTTCGCTGTGCATATACCGGGTTCTCAGCCCGAATTCGGACAGATAATCCGCGAGGTCCTCGGCCATCTTTTTCGTGAGCGTGGTGACGAGTGCCCGTTCGCCGCGAGCTGTGATCTTGCGAAGTTCGGCGAGAAGGTCCTCGATCTGGCCCTGGGTGGTTCGCACCTCGATCTCGGGATCGATAAGGCCTGTCGGTCGAACGAGCTGCTCGACGATTTCGCCGGAGCGCTCGATCTCCCATTGTGCTGGTGTCGCGCTGACGAACAGGAATTGCGGAACGAGATCTATGAATTCCTCGAAGCGCAGCGGTCGATTGTCGAAAGCCGATGGAAGCCGGAATCCATATTCGACGAGAGTTGATTTTCGACTATGATCGCCGTTGAACATCGCGCGAACCTGTGGTAACGTAACATGCGATTCGTCGATAACGACCAAAAAATCCTTCGGGAAATAATCGAGAAGGCACCATGGGCGGCTTCCCGGAAGTCTTTCCGCGAGGTGGCGGCCGTAGTTTTCAATTCCACTGACATAGCCGATCTCGATCATCATCTCGATGTCGAACATGGTTCGCTGTTCGAGGCGTTGAGCCTCGAGGAGCTTTCCGGCATTGCGAAATTCTTCGAGGCGTTCCGCAAGCTCGACCTTTATGGATCGGACGGCTCGTTTCATCTTCGCTGTCGTTGTGACAAAATGCTTCGCCGGATATATGCTGGTCTTTTCGAGTTCCTGTTTAATCTCGCCGGTCAATTTGTTTGCGGTAACGATTCGCTCGATCTCGTCGTCTAAAAACTCGATGCGGATAATGTCGCGCTCGTATGCCGGCATGACTTCGATAACGTCTCCTCGAATTCGGAAGGTGCCGCGACCAATCTCGAACTCGTTTCGAACGTAATGGATATCCACGAGTTTTCTTGCAAAGGACTGAATCGACAGCCTCTGCCCGATTTTTGCCGGGACCATGAGGTCGGCGTAGTCCTCGGGATTTCCGAGGCCGAAGATGCAGCTTACGGATGATACGATAACCGTATCGCGGCGGTCGGTCAGATGGGTTGTGGCGCGTAGGCGAAGGCGGTCGATGTCCTCGTTGATGTCGGCATCCTTCTCGATGTATGTATCCGACGATGGGATATAAGCTTCCGGCTGATAATAGTCATAATAGCTTACGAAATATTCGACGGCATTTTTCGGAAAGAACATTGAAAATTCACCGAAAAGCTGTGCCGCGAGGGTTTTGTTGTGCGATATAATTAGGGTAGGTTTTTTAAGCTGTTCGATAACGTTTGCCACAGTGAAGGTTTTACCCGAGCCGGTTACTCCGAGCAGGGTTGTGTATTTTTCGCCGCGATTTATCCTATCGACGATCATGTCGATGGCCTGCGGCTGGTCGCCGCTCGGCTTATATGGTGCATTTAAGGCAAACTCGGTCACGTTCATCTAATTATATTAAGCATAAAAAGAGCCAGCAAACGGATTCGAACCGTTGACCTGCTCATTACGAATGAGCTGCTCTACCAACTGAGCTATGCTGGCTTTAAAAAAACCCACGGCAATGCCGAAGGCTATGATTTCTCAAAAAGATCGAAAACTCGACACCTCAAATGATGCCAATCGGAAAAACGCCATCCTATCGATTTTGAAAACGTATTATAATAATCCCACGGCCACATGTCAACGCGAATAACGAAGAAATTACCTTTATTTTTTCTTCAATCGACGGTACGATGAAAACGATCTCCCGTCAATCGACACAAATAGATGGTTTTTTCCTGTTGCGCAATTGGTTAATTTCATTTAATATATAGATACTTCACTTAAAATAAAAAAAGCGGGAGAAGGTATGAGCGGACATTCAAAATGGTCATCGATCAAACACAAGAAAGCTGCGACGGATGCCAAACGTGGTAAGATATTTACCAAGATTATCAAGGAGATAACCGTCGCTGCGCGGACCGGCGGCGGAGATTTGGATGGCAATGCGCGTCTTCGCACGGCAATCGATGCGGCGAAGGCCGCCAATATGCCAAAGAATAATATCGAAAACGCGATCAAGAAGGGCACCGGCGAGCTTCCAGGTGTTATCTATGAGGAGATTACATACGAGGGATACGGCCCGGGCGGTATCGCGATTATGATCGAGGCGCTGACGGACAACAAACGCAGAACGGTGGCCGAGATTCGGCATGTTCTCGATAAACACGGCGGCAACCTTGGCGAAACCGGCTGTGTCGGTTGGATGTTCGATAGGCGCGGATCGATCATTGTGTCGAAGGAGGGCGTCGGCGAGGATGAGATTTTCGATAAGGCACTCGAGTCCGGTGCGGAGGACGTTCAGGACGGCGACGATTCGTGGGAAATATATACATCCTCGACGGAAATCGAAACCGTTCGCGGCAATCTCGAAGTCGCTGGAGTTACTATCGAGAATTATGAATTGACGCAGATTCCTCAGAACAGTATCAAGATCGATGGCAAGAACGCTATGAAGATGCTGAAGTTGATGGAAGCCATCGAGGATAACGACGACGTCCAAAATGTTTACGCGAATTTCGATATAGCCGACGAGATTATCGACGCTTTTCATTCCGGAAGTTAACGATGGCCAAACCGAGGCTTATTGCAATCGATATCGACGGCACGCTTATCGATTCGCAAACTCGCCTTCGAGGCGATGTCGAGCGTGCGATTCGGCGTGCGATGGACGACGGCGCGATAGTGACGCTTTCCACCGGGCGGATGATCTCCGCTGCGAGGCAGTATATCGATATTCTGAAGATCGATGTTCCGATAATCGCCCTCAACGGCGCTATCGTCGCCGATGGCAGAAATGGCGGCGAGCCGATATATCACGAACCAATTTCTCTCGAAAGCTCGAAAACGATTATCGAAAAAGCATGGGAAAGCGACACGACTTTGATCTTCGTTCGCTGCGATATGGCCTATGCCAGAAATATCACCGATCTAACCGGCCCGGCTTTAGCCACATGGATAGTCAATATAACCGATTTTAGCGATAAAGAAATTATCGAGCGTTTTCAGCCGACGGCGATTCTCATCGCCGGTGAGAGCGAAACGGTGGGCGAACTATATTCGAACATGACCGAGCTTGTGGATATAGAGCATTTTATGTTTCCATCGATACGCTATTTCCCAATACACTATATCGAATACCGCGCGAGGGGGACGAACAAGGGCAGGGGATTGGCGATGCTGCGGAAAAGCCTCGGAATACCGAGAGAATCCGTTCTATCGATAGGCGATTATCTCAACGATATTCCGATGGCGGAGGAATCCGGGATATTCGCCGTGCCGGCAAATGCCCTCGAAGAAGTTCGAGCGGTCGCGGATTATATCAGCCCGTCGAGCAACGACGAGGGTGCGGTGGCGGAGATTTTGGAGGAATTGTATTTTAATGCGAAATGATTTAATCCGATGATAAGGGTTCTTGGAATCGACCCCGGCACGATAAACACCGGATGGGGATTAATCGAAGCCGACGGTTCGGATTATACGATAATCGAATCCGGCGTTTTTCATCCCAAAGGCAAGGACCGGATAAACAAGCTCGTTCAGATCTACGATTTTGTCGCAGATATTGTCAATAAATTTTCGCCGGGGATAGTCGCTATCGAGGATACATTTTTCGGTAAAAATGTCCAGAGCATGATCAAGCTCGGCGAGGCGAGAACGGCGGCGCTTCTGGCTGCGGCATTGGCGGATGTCGATGTCGCGACTTTCGCGCCGAGGGAGATCAAGATGGCGCTTGTCGGAAACGGCAACGCTACGAAAGAACAGGTCGCTTTTATGGTGAAAAGAATGCTCGGCGCGCCGGAAAAATGCCCCAACGATCAAACGGACGCACTCGCGGTGGCATATTGTTGGGCACAACGAGCGCTTAGAATAGGTTGAAATATGATAGATTTTGTCGAGGGATATATTGCGAAAATTGGCGCAAACTTCGTGGTAATCGATGTTTCCGGAGTTGGCTTTTATGTTAAGGTGTCCTCGCTAACCACATCAAATATCGGATGCGAGGGCGAAAGCGTCAGGCTCCTCACCCGTTTGATCCATAAAGAGGATTCGATGGAGCTTTACGGTTTTGCATCGGAGAGCGAGCGAAGCCTTTATGATGCCTTGCTTTCCGTCGGCGGAATCGGCCCTAAAATGGCTATGACCATCCTTTCCGGCATGGCGGTCGATGAGCTTGTATCGGCTATTGTCAGGAAGGATTATAAAACCCTCGCTTCGATAAAGGGCCTCGGCAAGAAGCGTGCAGAGAAGCTTTGTTTCGAGCTGGAGGAGAAGCTCGCTAAAATTGAAATAGCCTCCGGTGCGGAGAAAAGCCCGGTTCGCGATGCCGCCGATGCCCTTATCGCGCTCGGTTATTCGCCACTCGATGCCAATCGCGGAGTTCGGGAAGCGCGCGAGATTATTGGCGAAGCGAACGCCGACGCCCTTATTCGAATGGCACTCGAAATTCTTCGGAAGTGAATGATATGCCCGATTATCTCGAACCAAGAAAACAGGACAACGAACGCGAATTCGAGGAAACGCTGAGGCCGGCGCGGCTATGCGATTTCGTTGGGCAGGCGGCGCTGAAGACAAAACTCGGTGTCTATATTCAAGCGGCGAGCCAGCGCGGCGAGGCCCTCGATCATACGCTTCTTTACGGCCCTCCTGGTCTCGGTAAAACCACGCTCGCGCATATTATCGCCAACGAGATGGGATCGGATATTCGAGTATCGGCAGGGCCGGTGCTGGAGCGTGCGGGCGATTTAGTCGGCCTGTTGACCGGCCTAAAAGCCGGAGATGTCCTATTCATCGACGAGATTCACCGGCTTCCGCGCGCGGTCGAGGAATATTTATATTCCGCGATGGAGGATTTCGCGCTGGATATAATCATAGATAAAGGCCCGGCGGCCAGGACGGTTCGGCTAACTTTGCCAAAATTTACACTCGTCGGTGCAACGACGAGGGCGGGACTTATCACAGCGCCGCTTCGCTCGCGCTTCGGCGTGGTCGAGCGGATGGACTATTATCCGCCGGAGGAGCTACATATCATCGTCGAACGAAGCGCGCGAATACTTGGGATACAAGCGGTAGTCGATGGTGTAGGCGAAATCGCAAGGCGAAGCAGGGGAACGCCGCGAATTGCGAATCGACTCCTGAGGCGCGTTCGGGATTTCGCCGAGGTCGATGGCGATGGCACGATCACGAACGAATTAGCTATTAACTCGCTTAATATTCTTATGATAGACAATTTGGGCCTCGACGAGATGGATCGGCGAATCTTGCTTACGATAATCGATAAATACGACGGCGGCCCGGTCGGTCTCGGCACTATAGCGGCGGTGTTGGGGGAGGACGAGGGAACGATCGAGTCTATCTACGAGCCGTATTTGCTTCAACTGGGTTTTATCGACAGAACTCCGCGCGGAAGGCGCGCTACAAGTGGAGCTTATAGGCATTTAAAACGCAGTGTTTCCAAAGAAGACGGAGGGCTTTTCAATGAAAATAGATGAGATAAAAAAATTCACAAGAGGATATATCGACCGTCACCCCGCAGCCGGGCCGAAGGATGTTTATAAGCTTATATATCAAAGCTTTATGGGAGTGGCACATATATTAAAGGACTACTTTCACGCGGAGAATTCATTCGTGGAGGAGTTCGAGGCTGCGGCACCTATCGAGGGGGAGATATTCGAGAGTTTGCTCCCCGATTCCGGATTGGTCAGGGTTAATTTCTCCGCATTAAAGGCCTCCGCCGGGGATTCCGCAGAATTGTGGAAGGCTCTGACGCTCACATTGAAGATATTCGAGCCGGACGCCCAGGGGTTTATTACCGCATGGAAATGGGTATCGGAGTTTTTGGTGCAGTGCGATTTCGATCGTGCCGAAATCGAGCATCTGGATAGTATCGCCGACAAAGTCAATCCGGAGCCGGTTCACCATTCTATGAAATACGTTCGGGAGGAGAATCCAAGCTATCGAGTGGTGTCCGTGATGGCTATCGAGGGGATAGGCGGCACCTTATGGGAGCTTTATCGAGAAACAATCGAGCTGCAGGAAAAGCCCGTCATGCCGGACGTCGCCGCAGATCGTCCAGAAAATGCTATCGATATCGACATGGTGGGAATCGGCGATCTTTCCTATCCCATCGTCGTTTTGGATAGGGAGAATAAAAAACAAAGAACCGTCGCCGAGGTGATGATGTCCGTGGAGCTTCCGGCGAGATGGCGCGGGACGCATATGAGCCGCTTTATCGAGATATTGAACCGGTTTCGCGGTGAGATTACACACGTTCAGATTAAGGTCATTCTCGATGAAGTCCTTCATCAATTCGATGCAAGAGCTGCACATATCACACTGAAATTTCCATATTTTCTCGAAAAAAAGGCGCCGGTGAGCGGCGCGCCGTCGATCATGGAATACAATGCCGTTTTCGATGGGGCTATCGAGGCTGGAATATATCGTTTTAAGCTCGGCGTTACGGTTCCCGTTATGACGCTATGCCCTTGCAGCAAAGAGATTTGCGACGAGGGCGCGCATAGCCAGCGAGCGCATATTCATATCGAAACGGTAAGTTCATCGTTTCTATGGATCGAGGAGCTTGTAGAGATTGCAGAGCGAGCGGCGAGCGCGCCGGTTTTCCCGCTTCTGAAGCGCGAAGACGAAAAGTTCATCACCGAGATGGCTTATGAGAATCCGCGATTTGTCGAGGATGTCGCGCGGTCGATTGCCCGCGAACTAGGTTCGCGTGAGGATATCGACGAATATATGATTCATGTTACCAGCGATGAATCGATCCACAACCATTCGGCTTTTGCAAGGATATCGGGCGGAAAAGCGAAGCGGTAGCTTTTTTCGACAACAAAGTAGCTTTTGCAAGCGCTTTGCCATGCCATGAAAGCGTTTTTTCGTCCCGTTACGCAATAATTATTTGGGTGCGTTGCAATAAATGGGTCTC
>CAYNTG010000087.1:2650-9625 GCA_964400105.1 uncultured bacterium | reverse complement strand
CCATCGAAAGATAATGCAGTATCGAGTCCTCCGTCCAGCCGGAAGCGTCCCATCTTGCGACGATCGAGTCGTAGATATCGCCGTAACCGAGGCTATCTACGAAATAAATAAGGAGGGAATCATAATCCAGACCAAAGATGAATTCCATCGCGAATGAGTCCATGTCGAAATCGGCGAGGAAAGCATCGATAAGAGAGTCGATGTCGAAATCTTCAATATACGCGTTGATCAAAGAATCTATATCGAGCGATCTGAGGCTGTCGAACATCTCGATATATGCGAATATCGTATCCATCGTCCAGCCACTCGCTTCCCAGTAAGCGCTGAGCGTATCGTATGTATCGAGAGCGCCATCGAGATAAAGAAATATCGAGTCGGGAGTCCAACCGGTTCGGGTGAAGAACGTATCCATAGCCTCGAACATGACGTTCCAGAGAGCGAGATAACCATAAATATCGTCGAGAGATATTTCGTATGTGCTGCCGAGACTGTCCAAAAGCTCGCCGGCGGCATCGAGATAGTCGAGATATTCGTCGATAGTGGTGTAATCCCATCCACGTTCGCAGAATTCGTTGAAGATAAGCATCCATTCGTAGAGATATTCCTCGGTCGGACACCCATTCCATAAAATCGACCTCATCGAATCCTGAACCTGTATCCATGAAAGCAGGGTATCGAATGGATAATCGTATCCGCGATCGATAAAATAATTCTTGAGCGAATCGGCGAACCACGCCCAGTCCGTCATATCGTATCCGCCGATTTTATCCGCGTTCTGCGCCCATAGCGCATAAAGGACCGAAGCAAAAGGCTCTCTTGGAGAAAGCACATCCGAACCGATCTGAACCTCGAGGTAATAGGTATCGCTATAATCGATATCCAGTGGATTCGTTCCACCGAGAGTTACCGCGAAAAATCCATCGACTATCGAAATCGATAAATGTGTTTCGGACCAAACCTCGGTTCCGCCAGTTACTGCATCGAAGATTCGAAAAGTAATATCGCGATCTCCGGTTATCGGCGTGCCGGTAGTATCGGTAACCTTGGCTTGATAGTTGGTCTTCAAAGGCACCGCAAATGCAGCGGAAACCATACAAAGAACGATAAGACCGAGAATCAGGGATTTTCTCATTTTCCCTCCTCCTAAATTGATATTTTACAGATTCAATTTTTACTTAACTTTAACAAAAAAACATTAAAACTACACGTATAGAACAATACCTCTTCCACTGTATTTGAAAGATAAAGTGCTATTAATTTAGTTTTAGTTAATGAAATATCGCTAAATGCAAACAAACAACAGAAATAGAACCCCCCTTTTATCCCCCTAAAATAATATAAAAAAATCTAAATACAAATGAAATTTTAAAAAAAATTAGTTTTTTATGCATTTCGAGATTGAATAGCTTACAAAAATCGTTATGTCGATTAATCGTGTCGTGCCTTTGCAAATAATTTATGTGAAAGCCTTTATTTAAGCTATTTTGACAGCAACCTAAACATAATTATTCCACCGGCGATTGACGCATTGAGCGATTCGGTAGGTCCGGGCATAGGTATAACTATTTCCGTATCGACCAGAGCGAGGGTGTCCCGCGATATGCCCGCAGCTTCGCTTCCGATAATCAAGATATCCTTTTTTCCGGGAAGGATTTTATTGATTGGAACGGCTGCTTCCGAGACATTCGCGGCCAAGGCTCGAAATCCCGATTCCTTGAAACGTGCTACGATGTCCGCTATTTTTCGATCCTGCATCTCGGCGACAACCATGCGAAAAATTGCCCCCATCGTGCCTCGAATAGTCTTTGTGTTGTAAAGCCCCGCAGAGCCGTGCCCCAAAATTATGCCGGCGATCCCAAAAGCCTCCGCCGTACGTATCATCGTGCCGACATTTCCCGGGTCCTGCACGCCATCGAGAAGTAATATCGTCCCGGACGAATACTGAAGCATCTCTCCGAATATATCCCCTGACGATTTTCCATTCAATGCGATTCCCGCCGCTACCCCTTGATTTTGCATAGTTCTGCAAATTCTACTCATCTCCATCTCGCCCACCTGCCACACCTTTGCTCCAGCCTCTTCCGCCAATTCGATAAGTCGAGAAACACGAGCAGCTTTTCCCTTTCCAGCTTGGCATACGAGTTCCTGCACGCCTGCTCTGGCACGGAAAGCCTCCTCGACAAAACTGATCCCTTCCACCAGATACTCACCGTGACGCGAATGATATTTTCTGTCGCCAATCTGTGAAAGGCGTTTTAACGCGGATTTGCTCACCGTTTCCATGAGGTTAAAATACGCCGCCAACTATCCAACGTCAACTCGTTTTTGTAAAAAGGAACGCGATAAAAACTTTTAAAAAATAAGATAAGGAACCGTAAGGGGAATTTTCCCCGTTGGACTTCTCTACGAGCCGTATTGCTCTGCGGTCAGAAGATTATCCTCTATTGGATTCCTGTAGGATAGACATTTTTGTCTATCCCCGTGTCGCACGAATTTTCACCCCCCTTCCGCGCACAGACGTGTTTCCTTCGGTCACTGTCACGATTTTTGCTACGGTCGATAATGAATACTTGATTATTGTGTTTCGACCGTGGAGACCAATGCTACGCACAAAAATCCCAGCCCAAACCATCGATGTCACGCAATTTGCTTTGGGCAAATTGCGCGCCATCTACCTCTCCCGTGCCAGCGCCCCGGCTTTCGCACCTTTACTTTATTCCGTAGTCGGGAGGACACGGCAACAACCGCGACTTCCTTTAAACGCGCAACTAAATCCTTTTGAAAAAAATTTCTCTTTGACGATGACGAAGAGCTTCCATATATTTCATCGGAGGTTACTATGAAAACGAATAAGAATATCGACAGGGTATTGATCTTCGCAAACATCGAAAAGAACCGTATCGGTCGTTTGATCGAAGAGCTTCTCCCAATTATCGAAACCCATAAGGCCGAAGTCCTTTTTGAGGAGTCGATAGCGAGATTAATCAACGAAAAAGCCGTCTCCCGGAACAATATTCCGAACGACATCGATATGGTCATCTCTCTCGGCGGCGACGGCACTATGCTTGCAGCCGCGCGAATGGTCGCTGAACGGGAAATCCCGATCCTCGGAATAAACCTCGGACACCTCGGTTTTCTCAACGAACTCGATCCAAGCGAAATCGCGTCGGCTATCCCGGAGATTCTCGCCGGTAAATATAAGATCGATTCACGGATGATGATCGAGGTTCTTCCGCCCGGCAGGAAGGAATACTCCTGCGCCCTCAATGAAATGGTCCTCGAACGTGGAGAAAGCCCGCGAATAATCTCGCACAAGGTGTTCATCTCCGGCGATTTTGTCGCCGCGATCTCCGCAGACGGTATCATCGTATCGACACCCACTGGCAGCACGGCATACAACATGGCAGCCGGAGGCGGCATCCTCGCACCGAGCATGGAGGCCTTTCAAGTAACCCCGCTATCTCCATATACACTCGCCATCCGATCCCTCGTGGCACACGCATCGGAAACAATCGAGATCGAATATCAAACCGACGGAATCGCGTTTCCGCGTCTGACATTAGACGGTCAGGCAACGGAAGAAATGCCGCCGAACGGTTCGATTAAAATCAGAAAAGCCCCATTTTCGGCACATTTTGTGCATTACCATAACAGGTCTTTTTATAAGGTGCTCCGGGATAAACTCGGATGGGCAAATTCGCCACGACCAGACACAAATTAAGGGTAAATAATTCCATTCGATAAATAAAATTTAATAAATTAAACATTTTCTGAGGTAATTTTTGTGAAGATTGACGAATCAATTTTTAAAGCATACGACATTCGCGGTGTTTATCCGGATTCGCTGAACGAGGATGTTGCGAGGCTAATCGGTGCCGGTCTTATCGAGTATCTAAAATGCTCCGAGGTAGTCGTTGGGAGGGATATGCGCGTCTCCGGGCAGAAGATCTTCGAGGCGATCTGCGACGGAATAACCGCCTCTGGTGCCAATGTTATAGACATCGGGATGGTTTCGACAGACGGCCTTTATTTTGCTGTTGGCAAATATCACGTTCAGGCGGGCGTGATGATTACAGCCAGTCATAATCCTTCAGAATATAATGGATTCAAGATATGTAAAGCCGACGCCGTTCCGCTTTCGGGAACGGACGGACTGCCGGAGATTAAAGAGTTTGTGAAAGCGGGGGTAATGCCGCACGGGTTACAACGCGGCAAGATTACATCGAAAAATATCGACGACGAATACACAGACCATTGCCTATCGTTCATCGACATCTCGAAGATTAGGCCGTTTCGCATCGCGGTCGATGCCGGAAACGGAATGGCTGGTAAAACATTGCCGCCGGTCTTCGAGAAGCTGCCTATCGAGGCCGAGACGATCTTCTTCGACCTCGACGGCACGTTCCCAAACCACCTCGCAAGCCCTATCGAGCCGGAAAACACGAAGCAGCTTCGCGAGAAGGTGGCCTCGGATGATTCTATCGATTTCGGCGCAGCATTCGACGGCGACGCGGACCGGATGTTCCTCGTGGATGAAAATGGCAGGCTTCTCGGCGGAGATATTATTACGGCGCTCGTCGCTAAAAATCTCCTCGCGAAGAATCCCGGCGAATCTATTGTCTATAATATAATTTGCAGCAGGGCGGTCCCTGAACTGATAGAAAAGATGGGTGGCAAACCGATTCGAACGATGGTCGGACATTCCATTATCAAACCGATAATGAAAAGCGAGAACGCGATATTCGGCGGCGAGCATTCCGGCCATTTCTATTTCCGCGATAACTGGTTCGCCGACAGCGGATTAATCGCATTCCTTGTCTGCCTCGAACTTCTTTCCGAAACACAAAAACCGCTCTCGGAAATGGTCGCGGAGATAGATCCATACTTCCGCTCCGGCGAGATCAATTCTCAGGTCGAAGACAGAGCGGCTGCTATAAATAAGGTAAAACTATATTTCGAGCGCGAGGGTCTTAAGATCGACCAGCTCGACGGCATCACGATATTCGGCGATCGATGGTGGGTTAACCTTCGAGCGTCGAATACGGAACCGCTGGTGCGCCTGAATGCCGAGGCCGAAACACAAGAAATTCTCGAAAAAATAACGGACAGGGTTCTCGATCTCGTCCGAGGATAGGGGATAAATGGCAAAAAAGATTATTATACTTCTGGCTTTGGCTTTCCCGATTTTCGCAATGCCGATTTTCTCGCTTCCAGATGGCGTTTCGCCGGAAAGTCGATTGAGAATCGCAGTATCCGACACCGCCGATTCTCCCGCATCGAACACTATCGGCGATATCGAATATAACAACGAAACCGGTGATATCTGGATATCGACGGGCGGTGGAATCGCCGTATCGCGCGATGGCGGAGCGACATGGGAAAATAAGCTCGACGGAATCGGTTTTGCGGCTTTGGCAACGCTGGGCGATTGGATATGGGCGGCGGCGAGCTACGATTTCGAGGACCCATCCGACCCCAACAACACACTTCCTGCAGGAGACGCTTTTTATTTCAGCTTCGATGGCGGCGAGACATTCACGCATTGCACGAGTGCCGACGAGGCTACCGGCGTAGGAAAGCTCGCTTACGATCTGTCGATTTTCCCGGATGGGGAGGACACGATCGTCTATGCAGCATGTTTTTACGGCGGATTGATCTATTCGTCCGACCGCGGCGCGACATGGAATAACGCCTTCCCGGACGGCGCGGATAGCATTAAATATAGCGATCTCGGCCACCGATTCTTCTCCGTCGCATGCGATACGTCCGTCGATCCGCCGATTGTTTGGGCCGGCAGCGCAAGGGGCCTTTATGCCGGGCGCGAGGGAATGTTCGCATGGGAAAAGATCGACACGACCGGCCACTGGATCCCCGATTCCATCCCGATCTTCGATACGACATGGGTCGATAGCGTCACGTTCGATGTGGATTCCATATCCAATTACTATATTATTTGGAACCGCGACTCTTTCGACTCCGGCGCACTCTCCGGGAATTGGATCATATCCCTCGATCTTCTCTATGGCGAGCAGACCGGCGTTTTCGGTTGCACACGCTTTACATCGACGAACGGCGCAGGCAGTGACTACGACGCGATATCATTCTCGTTCGACGGCGGAACGACATGGAATCAAACAGGCGACGGATATGTCGCATGGAATATGGGATTTACAGGCGATACGCTCTGGGCGGCATGTAGGCACGGGCTTTCACGATCCTTCGCCACGGATTACGCTATCGCCGATACTATCGAAATATCCGGAATCGATGTCAATTCCGGCAATCAAATCGATATTAATATCGACGAGGTGGTCAGCGCGACGGGTTGCGGCGATATATTATGCGTCGGGACATATTCCGAGGGGATCGCAATCACACAAGA
The DNA here is from genome assembly GCA_964400105.1 of uncultured bacterium. Classification (GTDB taxonomy): domain Bacteria; phylum UBP14; class UBA6098; order UBA6098; family UBA6098; genus CAYNTG01. The sequence continues at coordinate 3,243 of CAYNTG010000087.1, read as the reverse complement.
CGGCGGCGAGACATGGCGGATCGTCGCGCATTTCCCGTCGGCGGCGGAAGCGGCCACGCAGGACCCGGACGCCGGGGACGGCGATCTCGATTATGTCTATGCCTTCCCGAATCCGTTTTCGCCGATAAACCACGAAAGCTGCTTCTTTACATTCGATGGAGACGAAAGCGAACCGGTCGCTATCGATCTGTTCGATTACGATATAAGAAAGATTTTGACAATATATTACGGCCCCGTTCAGTGCGATGGAAAGTGCAGAATCCAATGGAACGGAATACTCGATAACGGGCTTTACCCCAAAAACGGACTCTATTTTTTCAAGATAGAACAGGGCGGCAGCGAGCGATGGGGAAAACTCATGATCGTAAAGTAGTGGGCAATGCCCACGGATGAGGCCGAACAGAGATCGAGGTTGAACGATGTGCCGTTCCGGTAGGCCGTGGTCGGCGATAATAGCTTGAATTTTTTTATGGGCAATGCCCACGGATGAGGCCGAACAGAGATCGAGGTTGAACGATGTGCCGTTCCGGTAGGCCGTGGTCGGCGATAATAGCTTGAATTTTTTTATGGGCAATGCCCACGGATGAGGCCGA
>CAYNTG010000087.1:0-2550 GCA_964400105.1 uncultured bacterium | reverse complement strand
GGTCGGCGATAATAGCTTGAATTTTTTTATGGGCAATGCCCACGGATGAGGCCGACCGGCGATATTAGACTTAAAACCCCTGTAATAAGTGGGTCGCTGGGGGATAAGATCCGGAGGGTTGTGGCATAATGACATATCAAGAACCGTGAATTATAGTGGGACAATCTTTGGAGAAAAAAATGAAACGATACATTACTATAATGGCATTCATCCTTATCGCAGCGACGATTTATCCTGACGATGCGACAGGGCATTCGGCGATCTTCCTTTCGATGCCGGTTGGATGGAAAAATATCGCGGTCGGTGGATGCGGAGTGGCATTCGGCGGCGAGCCTATCGCCGGATGGTTCAATCCGGCGGCGCTTCAGAAGATCGAGGGTATCGACGGAACATCGGGCTATTCTTCACTCGCACTCGACCGATGGATTACGCATGTCTCCGCCGGTTGGAACATCAACAACGACGCCGCCGTCGGACTCACATGGGTCCATGCCGATGCCGGACAGATTGCAGGCCGCGATGTCAACGGCGATTACACCGAACAGCTTAAATATGGTCAGGAGGCGATATTCCTGACATTCTCAAAAGTGATAACTAGCGATGTCTCCATCGGGGTGAACGCAAAATATCTTCAGGCGAGGTTGTCGGAAACAAGCACATACGTGGCCGGTTTCGATATTGGAATATTCGGCGAAACCTTTAATGACATGCTCGGCATCGGACTCGTTTATCAAAATATCGGAATGAAATACCAGTGGAACTCGGCCGAAATATACGGTACCGAACACGCTATAAACTCCGATGAAGAGATACCATCGAATATACGTGCGGGAGCGGCATTCCACTTCCCGAATATACCTATCGGGTTGACTGCGGAAATCGAATATCACGCGCTGGAGGAGGCCATTCCGCGCGCCGGGATTTTTGCCGTTCCGCTGCCGGGAGCGACATTGGCCGCAGGCTTTGACAATACCCTTCCAGCTTTTGGAGCCGGTTATGAATACGATGCCGGTTTCGGAACATTCGGAGTGGGATATGCGCTGCGCTTCGAGCGCGAAGGCCTTCCGCCGAGACACAGCTTCGATATAACTGTGAGGTTTTGATGAGCGATGCGAAAACAGCGATAGAACGTGCGCTTTCCGCAGCGCGTTCGACGATAGATTCCATCGGCGAACAGGCTGCGATCATCGAAAGAATGGCAGACAGGATCGTTCGCGCATTTTCCGACGGCAAAAAGGTCATGTTTATCGGCAACGGCGGCAGCGCCGCCGATGCTCAGCACGCCGCAGCCGAATTGGTAGGAAGGCTCGGTCTCGGCGTCGAGCGAAAACCGCTGCCGGCCCTGGCCCTCACGACCGATACAAGCGCCATCACGGCTATCGCGAACGATTTTGGATTCGAGAATATATTCGCCCGGCAGATCGAAGCCATCGCCCAACCGGGAGATGTTTTGGTATGCATATCCACAAGCGGAACATCGCATAATATATTGAGCGCCGCCCGCTCTGCAATCGATATCGGTTGCACGGTTTTATCGCTAACCGGTGGTGACGAATCTCCTCTCTCCGAAAAGAGCGATATCTGCCTCCGGATCGAAGGGGACAATACGCCCCGCATTCAAGAAGGTCACGAAATCGCTCTGCACATCCTATGCGAACTGGTCGAATCCAAATTCGCAGGATAACTCAAATAAATTTACTCCAACATGGGCTTATTTACCCATTTTACCACTCCGTGTTTGCGTATAATTCCCCAAGCATGATTTTACATAAACTGTAACTGATTACTACATAAGAAGATAGACTTATGGCACGAAAGGTGCGCATGTATTATGTGCCCAAAGGGATACATAATTGATAAAGGTGAAGTTTTTCTCGATGTGGAAAAGTAATTTATTCGGAGGATTATACTATGGTTTTTCTCGCTAATGCGTTTGAAAGCATGGAATAAAAAATGTTTGCAACCTCGAATGGATACAATTTTAAAAACTTGAATGGATATACATTATTATATATTATGTGTAAGAACAGAGAAGTATTCGTGAAATTTACATTTCTTAATGTGGGAATTGCAGCGCGAGTGTCTCGCCTTGTAGTTCTCTAAGGAGGATTTAACTATGGAAAACGTAAAAAGATTTTTGGGATTGTTAGCTATCCTGATTCTAGTCGGATCGGCGATTGCGGATTTCGATGATTACGTGAATTATCAGGGCAAACTGACCGATGATTCGGGCCAACCGATCGAGTTACCGGTCAATATCACGTTTACATTATGGACGTTGGAATCCGGCGGCTCCTCGGCTTGGACACATACCGAAACCGGTGTCGATCCGGAACACGGGATTTTCAATGTGCAGCTCGATGTCAGCGGAATAGCTTGGGACTCCTATCCCGCGCTTTGGCTCGAGATCACCGTTGGCTCAACTACACTTTCTGGTCGCGAGAGATTGACCTCGGCGTTTCACGCATTAAATATCGCGGACGGAATAGTCACGGAGGGCAAGATCGCCGACGATGCGGTGACGACTAACAAGATCGATGACGATGCGGT
>CAYNTG010000086.1:0-9774 GCA_964400105.1 uncultured bacterium | reverse complement strand
ACGGAAATTGTAACCGCCGAATTGAATGGATTTGGATAGGCGGAGATATTTGTCGAAACCGGTTTTTGTGGAATAACCTCGGCGACCGGAGAAACCGGGCCGCCTATCTTCAGCATCCAGAAATTATTCGAGATATACGAGAATGTCCTGCCGACAACGGCTAGCGAGCTATCGGGCAATGACACCGCCGCGTAGCCGATATCGGTTGCGGCTGTGCTGTATGTGTGCGACTTGATCGTATCGCCATTCATGTCGGCGTAAAGCAGATAGACGTCCTTATTGCCGCTGTTGACGATGCTTCCGATTGTCAGGAAACCGTCGTTCAGCGCAACCAGGCAGTTCGCCGAGAAATTCTTCATTCCGCCGTAGTTTCTCGTCCAGAGTGTGTCACCGTCGGAATCCGTTCGGACGATGTAGATGCTCGTGAACATCGGGATTCCATAGGAGCGCGTGATTCCAGCCATAACCGCGCCGCCGTCACCGGATGGAACGATGGATAATATTTCGTCCAGATTGGCGCCGCCATAGGCTCTCGTCCAAATCGAATCCGAGGAATCGGTCTTCATCAGCATAGCATCGTGATTGCCGATTGGTCCGTCGGTGTAAAAACCGCCGATATAAAAGATTCCGCCCGAACCCTCGAAATGGGAATATCCCTCGAAACCGTCGAACGTTCTTGTCCATTCGGCGATACCGGAGGCATCGATTTTTGTGATGCTCATCTCCTCCTCGGTTCCGTTATCCCGACATCCCACGAATGAATATCCGCCAGCGGCACTTAGAATGACGTCGCGCGCGCAGTCGTCGCCCGTTCCGCCATAAGTCGCCGTCCATGTCGTATCTCCGTCGGCATCGAGCTTCAGAAGCCAGGCGTCTTTGCCGCCGGCCCCGAACGATTCGGTGTATCCAGCCACGATATAACCGCCGTCGCCGGTTCGCTCGATAGAGAACCCGCAGTCGTCTTCGGAGCCGCCATAAGTCGCCGTCCAGATAACATTGCCGGAGACGCTGATATTAACGAGATAAACATTCATATTGCCGGAGCCGGTAATCACCTGCGAACCCACCGCTACGAATCCGCCGATTCCATTCGATGTGACATCGTTCGGCGTTTCGTCGCCCGGTCCGGTGACAACGCGGTTCCATCCGTCGTGGATCTCCGTGAAAACCTGGACCTGCCTGAACTTGCTTTCGACATCGTTGCAATAGACTGCAGAGACCGCATACTCGAAAAGTTTCAGCTCCGGCGGGTATCGATCCATGAATCTAAGGGCGTGTGTGTTTCCGATAAAATCGAAAAATAGATCGGACACCTCGCGCCTGTAGATATTATATCTAAGAACCGGTTCGGTGATGTTAATCGGGGCCTCCCAGGTAAGCATAACATGGCCGCCCATAATGGCATCGCCGACCAGATTTTCCACCGGCATATGCGTGATTACCGGCGGCGTGATATTCACGATCCCAAAATCGACGATGGTTAGATCCTCAGCGAGGCTTTCGGGGAGGAAATACCAGGCGTCGGCGGTGCCGCCCCATCCGAAATTGACGTGGAACTCGCCCGTTTCCCTCCAGCCATCGATAACCACGCCGTGTCCGACTTCCGGGCTGCGGATGCTCATATATGGCGTTCTTCCGTCCATGACGTCGAGGAGCAAATCGGTATAAAAGGTTGGAGACGAAGGCATTATGCCGTCCGCAGTCAGGTATCCGAAATGATCGAGAAAGCCGGGAACGACGTTATGCGAATACGCCATCGAACCGCCGTCCTGATAGATCATATCGATCGCGACGCCACAAGCGAAAAGCAATCGAGCCATTGTCGTGTCGTCGGGGTGGATCCCGCTGCTATTGTAATCGACCGTGTCCATATTCGCGGTCGGCGCGTCGATGAAGATCGTCGGAGTCGTCGCGTCGGAGATGTAACTGTCGGTTGTATCGAATGTTACCGACGGAGGCCACTCCCAATAATTCATTATCTGACCCATCGCCGTAACGACGCACCCGATAGGGCAGCGTTCGCCGGTTTCCGGGTCGATAGGGCAGAAAATGTTATATGGATCGCCCTGGTTCCAGCGGGTATCGGTATATGGGCCATATATTATGGTGCTTGTATGTTCGGCAAAAAGCGAATGAGAGCCTTCGATATATCTATGCCACAGCTCGTTATTGCATCGTTTATAGCTGGCGGACATCGTCGGGATCGCCGCGATGCGGTTTTGTGCATCGAGAAGGAACACCGCGAGCGGAAAATTCTCCTTCGACGGCTCGGTTTCGAAGCTGGACTCAAACGAATATGCCATCACCGGCTGGACGTCGTTATCGCCTGAGATCAAGATATATCCTGTCGGATCGAGAAGAACGACATAAGCGGGCGCTTCGCCATCTTCGACGCCGAGCGGAACAACCTGCGAGATAGCGAGATCGTTTGCAAAATATCCTCTTGCAGCGGCAAATCCGGTCTGTGCATCTCGATTTAAACCGATATGCGTTTGGGCAACCGCATAGACGTCGTCTATCGACACCGGCATGGCAAAGGATGTGGAAATTAGAACAAGCAAAAGTGCGCTTGTCAAAGCTTTCAGGGATTTCATTTTCACCTCGAATGGATTTTTGTAATTTTAGTTCTATAATATATAATCGCAAAAAGATACATAGTCAAGCGCGTCTGTTTTTGATTTGTTTTTTCCGAATAAAAAAAACGAGATATTCACTTGCGACAATCGATAAAAATAGGCATAATACAAATATAAATTCATAGATTTCGTATTTTGGCGATCCCGATCATGTAAAGGTGGTATATCTTGAAAATACCATTTGTAAAAATTAGCGGTAGCGGCAACGATTTCGTGGTTTTGGATAACCGCGTGAGCGATTGCATCGCTGACGATAAAAAAAGCGCTTTTGTGAGAAATACTTGCAGGCGGCGAACCGGCATTGGAGCCGATGGACTGCTTTTTGTCGAGCATTCGGATAAAGGCGATTTCCGTATGAGATATTTCAATGCCGATGGCGGCGAGGTCGAGTTCTGCGGCAACGGTTCGAGGTGTATCGCTCATTTCGCCCACCATGAACTCGGTTTCCCGGACGGTGTGATCTTCGATTCGCAATCCGGGCTTATTAGCGCGGAGGTGCGCGACGACGAGGTCGAGGTGCTGATGCCTCCGGCCAGCGAGGTTCTCGGCCCAAAGCCCCTCGAAATCGGCGGACGGAGGATGGAGTATTATTTCGTGAATACCGGCGTTCCACATGTCGTTGTGCTTTGTCAAGAGCTTAGGCTCGCGCCGGTGCGCGAGTTGGGAACTCTAATTCGTAACCACGACGCGTTCAAGCCCGCCGGAACAAACGTCGATTTCTCGACTACATGCCCGACCGACGACGCCGATATCCAGATCAGAACATATGAGCGCGGTGTCGAAGGAGAGACTTTGTCCTGCGGCACTGGCGTTGTGGCATCGGCGTTGGTCGCGGTTCACAGGGGTGAGGCGAATTTCCCCGTCAGTGTGAAGGTCGCGCTTCCCGATGTCCTTTCGGTCGATAAACCCGGTCGGCGGTGCACCCTCTTCGGCAAGGTGAATCGTGTATTCGATGGAACAATCGATTTCGGGATCGATGCGGATTGCGAAGCGTAATAGCCGGGCAATATATCGATGGCGATTCGCTCATACATAGGCTCGATCCGCGCCCAAAAATCGCGCTTCTCTTTTCGGTAGTAATTTTCCTGCTGCTATGGCCGTCCTTCGTATCCCATCTCATAGTTCTCGTCTCGCTTCTTTTGTTGACATATCTGGCGAAGATCCCTTCCGTCGTCGCGCTCGGTTTTTTCAGGGGAGCGCGTTTTTTCGTTTTGATAACGTTTATGGTGCATCTTCTTTTCACGCCGGGAATGGGCGGATACGATTGGTGGATCGTTCATCTTTCTCTCGACGGCGTGCACATCGGACTTTTTTACGGCGCTCGGCTCTTTGCATTGATATGGACCGCCGCGCTTTTGGGATGGACGACCGCGCCGGTCAGCTTCGCCGATGGCAGTGAGCGCATGTTTAAACCTCTGTCGCACATAGGATTGCCGATCCGGGATATCGTCACGACGATGCTTCTCGCCATGCGTTTTCTTCCGACGCTGCTTTTGGATGCGCGAGAGCTTAAGCTCGCGCAGCAGGCACGTGGCGCGAGTTTTAAAAGCGGCTCGCCGATTTCGAGGATCAAATCTGTGGTGCCTTTGGTCGTGCCGCTATTCGTAGGCGCGCTTAGGAGGGCAGAAACCACGGCATCCGCCCTCACGATTCGCGGTTATCACAGCAATTCCAATCGAACGAGCCTCTATCCGTTAAAACTTCGCGCAAACGACTATATCGCATTCGCTATCGCGGCGGCGATAATAGCCCTCGGAATCGTTTTCGCAAACTTTCATAATACTATCTAATCGCTTCGCCCGGTAATTAACTATTATGAAACGTCGATCTCTGGCGCAATGCACAGTTCCGGGTCGGCCCCGGTTGCCCTACGAGCTGGCGAAAGTATTCCTTGCCGTTTTCCAGTAGAATGGCTATTTTGATATAATCGATTTAGGAAATTATGCGGGGATAACGATTTGCGAATCTATCTGGTCGTCATTTTTATATCTGTCGTATTTTCGGTCGCACTCGGTGTCGAAGAATCGGCAAAACCGGTCATACTATATGGTCGCGATGTATCGGTAATCGGAAAATCCCACAAACCACGTGCGCTGCCGGAAGACCTCCTCGGCAAATTTATTGCGCCGGGCGATACCGTCCGAAGCAATTCTCAAAAACTGTTTATCTTATACAACGACAACGAGATAATCGAATTATCCGAATATACAACTATAGGTTTTGGCGAATATGTAAATGATTTAAAAGTCGTTAAGGGTTTATTGACGCTGCATTTTCGCTATCCATCGGGAACTTCGAGTTATATCGTCGATGCGGATTCGGCGCAGGTCCGTTATCCCGGAATGGACAGCGTATGGGTTCGATTCGCCGACTCAACTATGGCGATGCGAAAAGGCTCTATCGTTGCTAATAATTTGCACAGTAACGAGATAGGCGAGTGGTGCGATGTTTCATCGGGCGATGCGGAATATCTTTTCCGAAAGGTTTTGAATGGAAGGCTTCCGGCATCGAAATTCAATTTCCGGTTCCCGAGCGATAGGCTGGACGCTTTCAAGCAAAGGTCACGGGGACGCGGTGGTGTCGCCACTTACGAGGAAGAAAGATATTATTACACCGGGACACGCTGGACGATGAATTTTTACTATCTCGAATTCTCTTACGATTTCTGGTTTGCCGTCTCCGATAAATGGCAGTTTTACTCCGGGAATTGGAACGAATGGAAGGATTTGGTCGATAACATCCACCATATCCAGCTTTTCAAACCGGGCGATCCGTTTTTCCTCCGAACAGGACTGATCGAGAATCTCACGTTCGATCGTGGGATGCTCGTCGATAACTACAACAACGCGGTTTTCCTTCCATTCGATAAACGAAACGGCCTCGAAATACGAGCCAAACTCGGCAAGCTTCGGATGAACGCTTTCGCCAACGACATCGGCAACCCAAAGGTCTTCGGTTTTCACGGCGCATGGGAGGCCAATAAGCGGTTTAGAATAAGCTTTTCATACGCCGGAGACATCGATCAGTTGGTCGATATCGAGGATTCCGACGGCGACTTCTATCCCGATGTAACCGATCCGCAGCCGGATATCTTCAATCATCCCGGCGATAGCATCATATTGGCATATCCATCGATATCCCTGAACGATATTTCCTCGAAAAACATCCACGGCGTCTCTTTTGGAATGCGATACAAGTTCCTGCGCGATAGATATTTCAGCGGAAAAATTCTTGGAGAGGGAGCCGTGCTCGACAACGGCGGTGTAGGAATCACATTTCCGAATATCGCCGTCGGATATCGATGGGTGACGATCGGCGCCGGAATGGATTTTCAGACCCCGCGATTTCAAAACGGAATATTCGACCGAACATACGAATATGAGAAGGCTCGTTTCGTCGAGAACGACGATGGAGAAATCGAGCTGATAACCAGAGAGAGCGAGCTTTCGACGACCGAAGGCTGGCTTTATGGATGGAACAACTCATTCTCCGTGAACGTCGCCGAACATTTCAGATTTAATACGCGATTTCGAGATATGTATCGTGAAAAATCGCGCGAAAAAAGGTTTTCGATGAAGCTGGATATCAATCACGAGTTCATCGAATGCGTCAATAAAATTTCGTTTTTCATAGAACAGAAAAACGTCGCACAGCTTTTTCAAAAGCGCTCTGACGGTGGAAATTGTGGTTTTGGAATCGAGATCGAGCCGCATAAAACGGTTCGCATAAAGTTCCGCTATAGAGAGCGCTATGAGGATTATAACAGAGACGGCGATATCGCCGGAAACGAAGTGAAACGGAATTTCGATGCCAATGCTATCGTCGATGGCAACTATTGGTGGCGCAAACTCGTCGAGTGGCGGCGTGAAAAGAGGGCGTTGAAAACCGCCCCGGAGGTGCAATCCGAAGCTAACTCTTCTCTACTCCCTTCAAGATAAGATCGATAAGCGCGTCCGCGTTCCCCGAAAGGGAGCTTAGGTCGTCCGATTCGATGCCGTAAAATCGCCCGACAGATGGTTCGACGCTCGCCTGCTGAAAGGACGTTATCAGCACGACTAACTCGAACGCGAGCATGTCTTCGTCGATATCCTCGCGAAGCTCGTCGTTGATTTTAGCTATAGAGATCAAATCGCGCACATAATTGACCGAAGGATCGGTCATTATTTTCGAAATTTCGTCGTCGAACGGGATGCTCGTATCACCGACTAATGCGAAATAGAAACGCACCTCCCTCGGATAATTATCGAGAAAAGAACGGAAAAAAAGGATGATCCGCTTGAGCGATGTTCGAAGCGGTTGGCTCGATATATCGCCGACATCCACGGCGCGATGCGTTACGTATAAATCTTTGACGTATCTGACGAGATATAGATAAAAATCTTTCTTGTCCTCGAAGTATTGATATATGCTTCCCTTCGCTATATCGACACGGGTAACTATCGAATTTATGCTCGTTTTAGCATAGCCGTTGGTTGCAAATTCTTTTAAAGCGACGTCGATTATTTTTTTTCTTTTTGCCTCTTGAAGGTTGAAAAATGTCTTTCTTGGCATTATATTCCGCCGTCCATCGAAATGATTGATATTACAATGACCGAAAGGTCATAAATAAACCATGTGCTGTGCGATGTCAAGGAGTTTGTTCGACCGACGGCATTTTAAGTCATTAAATATAAGCGAGGTATTTTTGAGATTCGAGGAGGTTACCGGACGAATCAGCACCGATCCGAACGCCGTTTTCGATTATCTTCGGGAGGAAGATTTGACTACCCGGATAATCGCCTGCGAGGCGTATGTCGGTCTCATTTCGATAAACGAGTCGCTGGTTCGCGGCTCGCTTGCCGACTTTATCGAGCTGTTGAAAACGGAACTGCTCCCCGACCTTGCTACTCGTCGGGATTCGGAGAGTATCGGCGCTCTTTCGCGCATCGTTTTTCTTATCGGCGATTCGGCCATGATGCTGTCGAACCCCTCGTCGCTTATCGGCCTTTTAGATAGTTCCCTTCTAAAATTAATCGAACATCCTTCCGCAAGGGTAGTATCGGCGGCTGTTTGCGCACTCGGCAAGGTATTTCGCGCGATGCCGGAGGAGTTTTCCGAAAACCACGCATTAAGGCTTTTATCGCTTTTAAAATCGAAAGATACGGCCATACTCTCGGCGGCGGCTTCGGCGTGGGGCGAAATATCGAGCGTAAATCCGAAAGCCGGGTCGAAGGCCGCATCGAGGATATTTATGCTGCTCCAAAATCCAAATTCGGATGTGAGAAATCAGGCGGTCGGTTACTTTTTCTCTTTGGGGCGAAGGACGCCGGTCGAATGTGCCTTTGCATTGCCTGTTCTGAGGGAAATTCGCGCCTCGGATGCCGATAAAATGGTAAGGGAAAGGGCATGGGCTGCGGTTCAAGCGATCTCTAGATAATCATATCGGGGCGAGAGGATTTGAACCTCCGGCCCCCTGCTCCCAAAGCAGGTGCGCTACCAGGCTGCGCCACGCCCCGAATCTCAACCGAAATTACGCGGCATCGACCGAATTGTCAAGGCCATTTCAAAAAATTGTCGTGATAGCGTGGGCGCATATCCCGCAGGACTTCTCTACGAGCCTTATGGCCTTCGGTCGCCGGCGGTTGAAAACGGGTCAATCCAAATTTTCAAATCCGTAGGGGCGGTTTGCGAACCGTCCTACGGATCGTTCTCGAACTACCCCCACGTCCGAACGGGAATTTAATTTGGAAAGAACGATGACGCCGAGGTGGTCGTATTCTATGCGGTTGACCACGCCCTGCGAACTGTCGATTATTATTTTCGTGCTACCCTCCATGTCGGAGACAATATAATAGGTATTAGTGTCGTCCTCGTAGCCGAGGAACTCGCCCTTGCACCAGTGGTAGCGCTTCCATTCGGAATCGTCGTTGTCATAATCGCCGAAGCGCTTTGTGCCGTCGTAGTTGAATGTGCTCTCGCGGCTCTCCACAAAATCTGCCACTACATGAGTATAAAAAAATAATTAAAACCATATGGGCACTGGAGTGTCCTTATTTTCGGTCCGCATGAAATACTGTGCGTCATAGGTGAAATCTTTATTCATTAAAATTATATCTTTTCTCTAATCGGTTTAAAAAACTATAAGATATTAGTTGAGATAAACTTAGTAATATCAAGTAGACGAAGAACACATTCTTTATTACCGGAAACAGGTGTGTATAATGTGGATAATAATATAGTATATATGGACTTACGGGTGTTGTTAAAGAACATACTATAAAAGAGTAAAGAACAAATATTAATCCAAAAAAGGCAAATATCAAAGAATTAATGCCCTGTTTTTTCAGGAAATAATATACTCTAAAAAATATAAGACTGTCAGAAAATATCCGGAATGCGAAAATAAATAATAACGGATACCATATAACGTCAAAAATAGCTATAGAATATCCAACAATAAAACTAATTATCCCTACAAGCATAAAAGTTATTCGAATCCCTTTAAGATCGTTCTTAAAACGGGAAACAAAGAATAATAATATGCCATCTATTATAAAAAATGAAAAAATAAAAGATAGTAAATATCCGAAAGATAATGTTGGCCACAATATTAGAAAAGCTAATATATAACAAATTCCTAAAACAGCCCTACTAAGATTAACGTATTTCATTTTATTAAAAGCCATATAAAGGGTATTTTATAGCTTCGCTGGTTAATCCACCTGCCGCGCAGCTTTTTCCTTTCACAATCATTATTTCTTCTCTATTCATATTCCCAGCTCCTATTTCTCTTCGCCTGGTTTGGTTATGCGCTTTGCGCGGTTGTTCGTAATCTAATGAAATGCTGCCCCCTCGGTTTGGGTTTTATAGATTATAATTGATAAAACCAAACCACGGCGACGGATCATCCGGCAAACCAAAAGAGGTAACCAATATGGAATATATTGAAATTGACATTCATCGCAAGTTTTCCGAGGTAAATGTTATGGACAAATCGGGAAAGGAGATAGAACGCAAAATCGCAATCTGCGGGAAGTTTCATTTCGGAAACTCCAGCAATTTAAGGGCTGAGTTTCCGAAACTTCCCTCAAAGCATTGCGATATCTGTTAGGCGCGAATAGATAGTTGGTTATCTTAAACCTAAAAAAAGGAAAAAACA
>CAYNTG010000085.1:0-9988 GCA_964400105.1 uncultured bacterium | reverse complement strand
TTCAATTCGGCGGTTACGATTTTCGTAGAGACGTTGCATGCAACGTCTCTACGAATCGAGATATTCGACATCGCCGGGCGGCGGGTGGCGCAATTGCCCTCACCCTCGGTCCCTCTCCCAGCGGGAGAGGGAAGGAATTCCTTCTCCCTTTGGGAGAAGGTGTCCGAAGGACGGATGAGGGCCGAATTCACATGGCAACCGGAAAAATCCGTCGGCAGCGGCGTCTATCTTGTCCGCGCGAAAATCGGCGATGAATCGGTTACAAAACGGGTCGTGTATTTGCGGTAAATGCGTCGCCGCGAAAACCATGTAAAACAAGAAAACCCTCCGGCGCTTCGCGCCATCTCCCTCGAAAAGGGAGGCAAAGAAAATGCCCCACTCGATAATGCGGAACAGGGTAATTTGGTTGCCAGCCGATAATGTAACGGGCCGAGCCCTGCGGATTTCATCACATTCAACACGCTCTATCCACTATCTATAAAAGGCGATTGGTAGCAGAGTAACGGGCGTTTTTTTATTTTTATTATTAGGAAAAGGGCATAAGGCTTTAATAGATAATGAATTATGCCCGGTGGAAATGGTTTCGTTATCCATGATTTTTCGCGTAAATCCAAAAAAGACGTTGACATATGGCGATTCGAGATTTATAAATTTCATTAATGAAAGCCATTCAAGAGGTTAGGCCAATAGATCAATGAGCTGGGGAAGGATAAATAATCTTTGGGCGATCGGTTTTTTGATCCTTATATCGGGTTGCGCAACGACCGATCTTCACAAACAACCCTCGCGGATTCCACCGATCCCATCTGCGGATGAGGAGCAAAACCCCGCATATGAGCTTCTGCGTTCCGCCGAGGCGGTCTATGCCGAGGGCGTGATCCAGAATATGAAGCGGAATTGGGACGAGGCGCGCGCAGATTTCGACGAGGCGCTGCGTCTTATGGCGCAGATCGATGCGGCGGAGGACGAGGACCTTTCGACGCTAACCGACCTTCTGCTTCGAGAGATAGCCTACGATTATCGTTTCGCGCTGGTTCACACGGACAGCCTCGAAGCTACCGCAGCGCCGATCGTGCTTTCCGCTGCGCTCGAAGGATTGGCATCGACGGAATATACGAAGCAGCGACTTGCGGAGCTTGCGGGAGAACTTCCAAAAGCGCTCAGCGGCGAGTTCGATTTCCCGGTGGTTTGGAACGACCGGGTGAAGGAGAAGATCGTATATTTTCAGACGGATGCGCGCGAGCCGTTCAGCGAATGGTTGAACCGAAGTGGGCGTTGGGTTCCCATGATTAACGAGGTTTTCGAATCGAGGGGGCTTCCGACGGATCTCGCCTATCTCCCGCTGATCGAATCCGGTTTCGCGCCGAGCGCATATAGCTGGGCGCACGCAATGGGGATGTGGCAGTTTATAAAATCCACCGGACGGATATTCGGCCTCGATGTCGATTGGTGGCTCGACGAAAGACGCGATCCCGAAAAGGCTACTATCGCGGCGGCGGATTATTTCGAGAGCCTTTACAGAAAGTTCGAGAGTTGGGAGCTTGCACTTGCCGCGTATAACTGCGGCGACGGCCGCGTCAAAAGGACTATCGCCGGACAGGGAACCGACAATTACTGGGAGATGGACCTTCCGACCGAGACCGAGAACTACGTTCCGCTTTTCATGGCGGCGCTCATTATCGCGAAGGACCCGGAGGCGTATAATTTTGATATAACTTATTATGAACCATACAAGTATGATATTATTTCGGTGAATGAACCCACTAATCTCGAGCTTATCGCACGCTGCACCGATACGACACTCGCTTTCATCCAAACACTCAATCCGGAGGTTCTGCGTTATTGCACGCCGCCGGATATCACGGCATACGATGTTCGTGTTCCAATGGGGCGCTCCGAGGGTTTCGCCAAACGATACGCTTCGGTGCCGGAAAGCGAGAAAACGGTTTGGGCGAGGCATAAGGTTCACAAGGGAGAAACGCTGTCGGAGATCGCGGTGCACTATGGCACATCGGTCGGCATGCTCACGCAGTCCAATAAGCTGAGAAGCGCCCACCGATTGAGCATCGGGCAGGAGCTTGTTATTCCGGTATCGCCGTCGGCGGCGAAGGGTTTATTAGCCGCAAGTGATGGTATGGGCACTAACCAACGGAGATCCACGGCGAGCGTGACTAAACATGTTGTCGTTAAAAAGGGTGATACGATCTCCGAGATCGCCGAAAAGCACAGCGTCGCCCTCGAGGACCTGCTTTTGGCAAACGATCTAAAGCGCGGTTCGGTTATCAAACCGGGGATGAGACTTCTGGTGCCGGTGGGCAAGACCCGGACGAAATATACGGTTCGATCCGGTGATTCGCCGGGCACGATAGCCGCGCGGTTCGGCGTCCGGACGGACGACCTTCTCGACTGGAACAGCCTTTCGAGAACATCGAAGATATTTCCGGGGCAGGAGCTAATAGTCCTCGCAAGCGAATCGCAGCGAAGCCCTAAGGGCAAGATCGTCCATACAGTGCAAAGCGGCGAGTCGCTGTGGGCTATCGCGAGGCGATACGACGTTCATGTGTCGAATCTCGTTGCATGGAACGGGCTTTCGAGCAGTAATGTCACTCTTTCCGTCGGTCAAAAACTCGAGATAATCTCCGATTCGCCTGCATCCTACGGCGGATATACCACGAACAGCAAGAAGATCGCTTACACGGTCAAAAATGGCGATAACCTCGGCAAGATAGCGAGTAAATATGACGTCACGGTCGAGGCGATCAAGCGATGGAACGATAAGAAAGATACCCGACTTCAGATAGGCGATAGATTGGTTGTATATACCGCAAAGAGCGGCGCTTCGGATGTCGGCCGGACGAGGGAGATAACGCATAGGGTTAAATCCGGCGAGACGTTGTCCGGGATTGCGGGCAAGTATGGTATCTCGACTTCGGAGATCAAACGGCTCAACGGCAAATCGAGCGACAGGATCGTCGCGGGCGAGACGCTCAAGATAGTTACCGCATCTTCCGGTGCCGTTAAGGATAATATATTCGTGCATTCGGTAAAACCGGGCGAGACGCTGTCGAAAATCGCTTCGATTTATAGCGTGTCGATATCCGAACTGAGGGAATGGAACGGCAAGAAGGGGGATATGCTCTCCGTTGGCGAGGAGGTCGAGATTCACGGAGGATCGGTGCCGCGAAGTTCGTCCTCTGGGACGCGACTCGTCCGCCATACGGTGCAGCCCGGCGAAACGATGAGCGAGCTTGCGGTTCGTTACGGTGTGAAGATCGGCGAGATCGAAGAGTGGAACGAGAAGGGGACGTCGAACCTTCGGATCGGCGAGATTTTGGAGATTCGGACTTCGGATGGCGGTGGCGGTTTCGGAACGGTGTTGTCGAAACCATCGACTACTACGCATAAGATTGCGTCGGGGGAGACGTTATGGGCTATCGCAAATAAATATGGCACAACGACCGATGCGATAATAAACGCGAATTCCCATATCGATCCGAATTGCCTTCATGTTGGTGAAATAATAAAAATTAGTTTAGATTGAAAGTAATCGACGAATAATATAACCATCTTTAATAGATTGGAGAACGATGGGTGCAGACAGGATGGATGTAGTAACAAAGGCGGACCTCGTGGAGCGCGTCGCGGACATGACTGGTTTTACAAAGACCGAAACAGCAGTTATCTGCGAGGGATTTTTACAGGCTATCAAGGACGTTATGGCCGAGGGTAAAAATATCGAGATTCGGCGCTTCGGGACATTTAAACTGAAGTCCAGAAAGCCACGGATCGCACGTAATCCGAGAACCGGTGATCCGGTTCCGATCAAGAGGCGCATTATACCGGTATTCAAGCCGAGTAAAGCGTTTAAGGTGCTTATTCATCAGGACCTGTAAAAAAGGCTCTATCGATGGATAGTATTGGAAGTAGCGGGGCATCCATCGCAAGGCGTATTGGCTTTTTGGTGGTGCTTGTGGCCGTAGCGTTATCGTTTTTTCATGGGATTAGTTTAGGGGACCTCGAGGAGGTCCTAAATAATGCCTCGATCTTATGCCTGTCTTGTATTGGCATAGGTTGAGGTATATCTGTATAGTTTTGGTATGAAAATTCATCTATTAAGGCGTTTAAGTCAGTTTGCCGGCACGATACTGCTGAATTCCCATTTCAAGGGTTGGACCGGCAATCCGCAGATATATCAGGGGAATCTCAAGAAAGCGGTCGTGCCGGTTTTGAACTGTTACGCGTGTCCGTCGGCGGTGGCTTCATGTCCCGCCGGCAGCGCGCAGCATTTCGCCGCGCTGAAATTAATCCCATTTTATGTTATCGGCATCGTCGGCGCGTTCGGCGTTCTCATAGGCAACGCAACGTGCGGATGGGTTTGCCCGTTCGGTCTTTTGCAGGATCTTCTATATAAGCTCGGTCGCAAGTTAAAACTCCCTAAGATCAAACTTGCACAATGGTTTGGTTGGGGGAAATATGTTTTTCTGGTCGGGTTGGTAATTCTCGCGCCGATATTGACGGCGGAGCCGGGTGAGTTCGGTATGCCGGGTGAGACATGGTTTTGCAAGTTCTGTCCGCAGGGAGCCTTACAGGGTGGGATTTCGCAGGTCTTGCTTCATCCTGAGTTACGTGGTCTTTTGGGGTGGCTTTTTACCGCAAAGATGATTATACTCGGACTGTTTTTGATCGCCTTTCTGATGATGAAAAGGCCTTTTTGTCGCGGATTTTGTCCGGTGGGTGCCTTTCTGGGATTGTTCAACAAGATCAGCTTTTTGCAGTTCAGGGTCGATACGAATGCTTGCACTGGATGCGATGCATGTTATCGAGCCTGTCCGGTGGAATACAGAATCTACGAAGGTCCCAATCATCCTGCTTGTATTCGCTGCGGCGAGTGTTTAAAGGCTTGTCCGATGAATATCATTAAGGTTGGAACTATATTCCAAAACGTAAAGCCTATCAAGGAGTCGAAGGGAATATGCGAAATAGATGGATACTCTTAACCTCGATAGTTACGGTTGCTTTTTTGGTTGTTGGGTGTGGAAAATCCACGAATAACGACGAGGAGAAGGGTGATATTATGGTGCTGTCCGATCCGGATGGCGCTTTTGTTTATCTGGATGGCGAACTTACCTCGCACTCAACGCCCGCGCAGATCGAACTCGACGTCGCGACATATGTTGTGAGCGTCGCAAAGCTGGGATGGACAGCCGATCCGGGATCGGTCGTCGTTGCCGTTTTAAAAGGGGAGACCGACACGGTCGAATTCGAGCTTTCCGCATCGAGCGATACCGCCTATATTGCCGTTTCCGCCGATTACGATAATATTCCAATTTATATCGACGGCGTCCCGGCGGAGCTTTTTACACCGGCGGTCGTGCAGGTATCTTCCGGCGGCCACGAGGTTTTTATAGACGGCTGGATTTTCAAAACTCCGGCATCGCAGGCCGTCGAAGCCGTTTCCGGGGATACGGCTTATGCGGTTTTCGATCTCGATTTCCGCCGCTGCGCGCTGATCGAGGAATTTTCCCATGTCAATTGCACGAACTGCCCCGATGCGGCGGAGGCCGTTCACGGCGTCGTCGAAAACCATAGCGATTCGGTGGTTTCCATCGAGTGGCATCCGCAGCAATCCGGCGGAACGGACCCATTTCACGAGGAAAATCCCACGATACACGACGGTCGCGTTAGCTATTATAATTTCGTCGGCATTCCGAAGGTATTCGTTGCCGGGAAACAGGTTCCGACGGCGACCTCGGAGTCGGCGATCTCGGCTTTTGTCGATGATGCGCTATCCGTATCAAACGACGCTTCCAAGGTCAAATTATGGGGCGTCGTCGATAGCGAAGGGGATGCAAATTTGGGTATCGTTGCGGAGGGGATTTCAGCGGAGGGCGTTATCAAGATAGCCGTCGTGGAAAAGCACCGCCATTACGATTCCGCGCCCGGTATCAACGGCATGACGGATTTTTACAATGTCCCGGCGGAGCTTTATACATATCCAGCGAGCGGAACGATAACGCTCGCCGACGGCGTCGCGCAATATGCAGAGATTAGCGAAATAACTATTCCGGCCGGAGGTGTTCCGGCTGACTATTCCTATATAATTTGGTTCCAAAAAGATTCTGATGGTATTTACAGCGCCGGTGAAGAGATTCTCTGTTCGCCGGGGAAACTCGATATGTAGTTTTTTTCATTTCACAGGAGGAAAAGTGAGATTTGTCAGGTTGTTGTCGATTGTCATGGTTATTTTTGTATTAACCATTTTTGCCGCAGATCGGGTTCCGTTTATCGAGAGATTCACGAATATCGGATGCGGTTATTGTCCGCCGTGCGGAACGATGATCGATTCGCTCACGGGAGTTCACGGCGATGCTATCTCGGTTGTCGAGGTTCATGTCGATTGGACGATTTCGAGCGACCCGTATTACGTCGCCGCAGCGGCTGATTGCGAGGAACGATGGACGCATTATAGCATCACCGGCGTGCTGGCGGTCGCATTCGACGGAAAGAAGCTCGCAAATTGGAGCACGACGCCCGGTGAGATTACTTCGCGTCTTTCGGTTGCAGCGCCGATAGATATCGGAGTCGTTTCGACCGATACATCGGTTATCGTTACTGTCGATGTCGAGACTGCGGTTACCGGTTCCAACAATCGTTTATTTGTTTCGGTCGTGCAGGATAGCAATTATCTTCCATCCGCCCCGAACGGCGAGGTTTGGGCGAATAATGTTCTTCGGATATTATACCCATCTTCCACCGGCGAGGTTATCGATCTTAGCGCTGTTGGATCGCAGGTTTTCGAATATGTAACAGGCTGGGATGCCTCATGGGATCCGCTGAGAACCAGTATAGTCGCATGGGTGCAGGATATGAGCGCTCCTACGACAGGATATACAGTCATAAACTCGGCACATGGTAGCCTTCCGATGCCGGAATATTTCTTCGCATACACCCCGGACGAGACGCAGACCGTTGTTTGGTCGGATACGGTGGTCGTTCTTGAGGGTGGTGTTCTCACAAATTTGGGAACTTATAGCGATACATATATCATAAAGCTTATTAAATCCATTCCGGCCGGATGGTCGGCGAGTTACTGTGCGGGTTCGAGTTGTTTCCCGGATTCCGGGTCGGTCGATCTCGAACCGGATAGCAGCATTAATATCGAAGTCGATTTCTTTACATCGGGCGCCGGTATCGGCACCATCTATTTGATAATAAGCTCGCTCGAAACAGGGGCTAACGATACCATAATGTATAAAACGGTTCAAAGCCCGACGGTTTTGCTCGTCGATGACGATGAGGGCAGCGCCTACGAGAGCTATTACACATCTTCGCTCGACGCTTTGGGTGAAATTGCTATGACGTTCGACCGTTCGGCCTCGACGCTGGCCGCGGCGGATCTCACATCGTTCGAGATCGTCATCTGGTTCACGAGCGCAGACTGGAGCGATCTGGTATCCTCCGGGGATATGACCGCGATTAGCGCCTATCTCGATGGCGGCGGCAAGCTCTTCATGAGCAGCCAGGACCTCGGATATTACTGCGACGATTTGGGATACGATACCTGGTATGGAAGCTATTTCAGAGCCACCTATCTCACCGATGATTCGGGATTACGTAATCTCGGCGGTTCGATTGGGACGCCGTTCGAGGGTCTTTCGCTGTCGCTGTTCACCGGGGACGCTGCGGATTTCACACCATATACGAGCACGATTACTCCAATCGGTGGAGCTGTCGGCGTTTTTCAGTATGGTTTATCGACCGATGTTGCCGGTTTATTATTCGACGGCACATATAGATTGGTATATTTCGCGTTCCCGTTCGAGGCGATTAATGGTGCCACGGTTCGAGATACGGTCATGTCGCGGACGCTCGACTTTTTGCGCAACGGAATGGGCATCGAGGAGAGTATTAAACTTCCGACAAAACCGCTTATCGTAAATGCTTCGCCGAACCCGTTTAATTCTGCGGTATCTGTCGAGTTCGAGATCGCTTCGGACAGTGATGTTAGACTCACTGTTTATGATCTCGCCGGAAGAATGGTTGCGACCGTTATCGACGGGCCGCTCGTTTCGGGAGAACAGCGCGCGATTTGGGACGGACGCTCGGATAGTGGCGACGAGCTTTCGAGCGGGATATATCTTATGAGACTCGAAGCCGGGGATAAAAAGACAACGAGAAAAGTATTGCTTGCTAAATAGACCGGTATATTTACCGGGAAAAATCCTTTTTAAGGAGGGTCACAATGAGAAAATCGATTGCCTATGGTCTTTGCATAATAGCTTTGTTATCGATTTCGATAACCGCCGCGCCGAGGACACCTATCATCGAGCGGTTCACGAATATCGGATGCGGTTACTGTCCTCCTTGCGGAGCGATGGTGGATTCGCTTTCGGTTTTTTACGGCGAGCTTCTCGCGGTCGTCGAGGTTCATGTCAGTTGGACGATTTCGAGCGATCCGTATTATGTCGCGGCAGCGGCGGACTGTCAATCGCGGTGGACGCATTATGGAATCACCGGCGTCCCGTCGGTCGCTATCGATGGCAAAAAGATTGGCAGCTGGTCAACCTCGCCGTCGGTCGTAAATTCCAGGCTTTATGATATAGCGCCGATTGCCTTGACAATTATTCCGGGCGATGTTATCCATGTTCAGGTCGATGTCGAGACGCCGGTTTCCGGCACGAACAATCGCCTATTCGTCGCGGCTATCGAGGACAGCCTCTATTATCCCTCCGCGCCGAACGGCGAGGTTTGGGCGAACAACGTCCTGAGAAAACTGTTGCCTTCCACGGCGGGTCAACTGGTCGATCTCTCGACGATTGGAACGCAGAATTTCAGCTTTCCACTGACGCTCGATCCATCGTGGGATACCGACAGGATGAAGGTCGTCGCATGGGTTCAGGATTGGTCGGCATCGACTGCGAGCTATTGCGTCCATAACGCAAAGGTTACCGATTGGCAACTGATGGGTTATTTCCACACATTGGAAGCCGCACGAATTAAAGAATTTGCAGCCTCCGACGATACCGCTTCCTTCGCGGTTTTGCTCGGCAATATCGGCTCCTACGACGACACTTATGGGGTTTGGATCGATGTGGATGTTCCGGCGGGGTGGGATGTTTGGGCGGAGCACGGCGGAACCGATTTCGACAGCACGGGCATCGCGCTCACGAGTTTGGCGAGTCTTGACATCGATTTGCACGTTATTCCATCCGGTTCTGGCGGGCAGGGGATCGTCGATATGTTCATCGCGTCCGATGGGGACACCTCCGGCGCGGTCGATACGGTGACCTTCACCGTTTTTGCCGGCGGCGATCTGCTTTATGTAGCCGGACCGTCGGCGGTGACGGCGATTCCGTATTTCGAGGACCTTTTCGCCGACAACGGAGTGGATTATCACGAGTGGTCGATCTCGCAGGACGGCGCGCTGCCCGATCTGTCCGACGCGCCTTACGAAGCCATCGTATGGCACGATGCGGAGAATCTGGCGGCTTCGTTATCTCTGCAGGATAGGAATTCCATCGTGGGCTTCCTCGAAAACGGCGGCAAGATGTTTGTTACATCCGCAAGCTGGGCAAGGACGATCGGCAGCATCTTCGATTTCTACTATATGTTCATCGGCGCTATCGGCGACGGGATCGATTCGTCGCCAAGCTCGGTGACCGGAACATACGGCGGCACCGAATTCACCGGCTATACCGCGACGCTCGGCGGTTCTATTGCCGAAGGCTTCACCGTTAGTTCGCCGAGTCGTGCGATTTTGAGGCTTTCGTCTGGTAAAACTTGCGGCCTAACCCGCGTAACCGATGGCGGCGGAAGGCTCGTGTATCTCTCGTTCATGATGGAGGATATCGCAAGCGCAACGGAGCGCGACGATTTGTGGGATAGGGTTGTCGAATTTTGGGGCGGCTTCGATGTCGATGAAGTGGATATAACATCGACACCGGACGATTTCCGCATTCGCGCGTTTCCCAACCCGTTCAACTCGGCG
>CAYNTG010000084.1:0-10026 GCA_964400105.1 uncultured bacterium | reverse complement strand
TGAAATCGAGCCGCGTAAAATTAAAGATCAGAATTATTCTTGGAACATGGTAATCCGCGGCGGTGAGGTCCGGCGTGCATGGCCCGGAGAATAAATAATTGCCTATCCACTCGACCGGAGAGGGCATAGCGAGCGTGCTCGTCGATATCGCCAAGGACAGCAATATTGCAATCAATAAAACCGTTTTTATAATTCTCATAACTCCCCTTAACTATAAATTGATCGAGCTAATCAATAATATACATATTTTCACCCGAATTAAAATAGCAATATTTGTGCCATGTTCTAATTGCTTGGTACGCAATGAATTACATCACGGGCAACCTGCGACATGGGTAATATTGCCTAATTATCTTCGGGTTATTGGGTAATATTGCCCGTGCCGGAGGCGATTTTGGGTTAAATTCCCAAATGTCGCAGGGGGCGACCGGCGGTCGCCCTTTTTCATTGCCGTCGGTTTTTTCACAACCGACGGAATATGTGGACGCTGGTGTGGGGGACGACTGTGCGATGAACTGGAACGGAACATAATTTAAGCTCGATCATCGGATCGGCCTCGCCTGTCGCCGCTGGCGACTCGCTTGTCGCCGCTGGCGACCGAACGCAAAAATTCCCACGGTTCGTCGATCTCCCTGCAAAGTAGAACCATATCGTGGCCGGCCCGGATAGCTCGAACCGTTCGCTCGACAAGGTCCGATAATCGTTCGCCGGCTCCGCCCATGAATAGATCGTCGCTGATAATTGCGCCGTCGAATTCGAGTTTCTCGCGAAGGATATCGACCATCGTTTTGGAATAGGTCGCTATTTCGCCGCTTGGATCGAGTGATTTTGCGACGAGATGCGTCGTCATTATCGCCGGAACACAAGCGTCGATAGCCGCTTTGAATGGGACGAAATGCTTGCCGTCAAAATCTTCGCCGTCGCGCGCGGTCGCCGTCGCAATATGCGGATCGATATCCGCCGAACCCAGGCCGGGAAAGTGCTTTGCGCATGGGCAAACATTTGCTTCGATAAGGCCCTCGATAGCCGCCGCGACGTTCAAGGCGCAGATCCCGGCGTCCTTCGAGAACGATCTGTCGCCGAGGATGTGCTCGCGCGGCGCGACGTCCGCCACCGGCGCGAGATCGACGTCGATCCCCAACTTCGAGAGCGCCTCACCGGCGATGCGATATGAATCGCGAACCTCGTCCGGCGTCATCGTCGAGGCGGCCGTTCGCGGGTCCGGCGGGTTCGGAAACCCGTGCTCGCGCCGAAGACGGCTTTTTATGCCGCCCTCCTCGTCGATCATAATTAGCGATTTCGGGCTGGCAGAATGAATTTTGTCGGTGAGCTTGCGAAGGTTTTGCAGGTCGGCGACGTTTCGCTCGAAAAGTATTACCCCGCCCGGATTTGCCGCTTTTATAAACTCCATAAAAGCCGCCGTTGGAACGGGTGTATCGAAACCAAAAACGAGTTTTTCTGAGATCATATTTTTATCATCCCGGACTCATGGAAATGTGGTTAGGCGAAATTATTCTTCTATCGCTCAAAGTCTCATCTCTGCAAGTTCTCCGCCGATACCAAAAAAATAACTTGAATATTCGTTATCTTAGGAATATTATACGGCGCTAAATTGGAATGACAATGGGAAAATGCGTTTAAAGATGTCGATCAACGAGAATACAACACTCGAGTCCATTCTGGAAAGCAGTTATGGCACGATAACCGTCCTTGCGAGGCATGGGCTTCATTCGATTAGTTGTCCTAGCGAGTTATATCTGCCGATAAAAGTAGTCGCCGAATCGCGCGAAATCCCTGTCGAGCGCCTTCTCGAAGACCTTCAAAAGGTTATCGGCGAAAACCAGGCCTAAGCTTAATCTATATTATTAGATAAGTTTTCTAACTTCTTAAAAGCTGGCGAGTTGGCAAACTGAGCATCGAGCCATTTATCGATTATCGATCTTCTGAATCGCCACTCCTTGCCGAGCTTGGCCGCCGGGATTTTTCCGTCCTGCGCCCATTTATAGATTGTCTGCGGCTTGAGTTTCAGATAGCGCGCAACATCCTGCACCGTCATGATTTCGTCGTTACTCATCATTCTCCGGAGTTTCGCTTTTTTCGGCGGCGCGGCCGATCTTATCCTCGATATTGCCGCTCTCGCCGATCTTCTTCAGTTCGCTCTCATCGAGATATTGTCTGGTTTTTTTACTCGATGAGTTATCGGGGATAGGCTCCCGTTTTCCACCAAAAAAGTCGCCCGTCGTGTGTAACATGTGCACGTAAAAATTGCTCTCCTGTTTGCGAAACATCTGGAAATCGAGGTTCCTGTTCCCCAAAAAGGGGCGAAGGTTCCATGCGAGCTGCGTCCCGACGAAGCCGAATATCAATATCCATATGCGAAAGACCCGAACGCCGCGCTTTGGATAGACGGAATGCTCCTCGCAAGCATAGACGAGTCCGTCGTTCAGCGCCTTCATCCCGGTGAGACCGGCGATAGTGAAAATTGCGACATGAAGCAGCCTGAGGAATGTATAACTCGACCCGATAAGCATGAAGAAAACCACTATCGGCGCGAACGAAACCAATACGCAGCCCGACAGCGCAATTGCGGAAAGGATCATAGCGAATGATTGGCCGAAGCTGAGCTTGCTTCCGAGCAAGATATTGAAGATAAACAGCGCCGGATAGCATATTATCAGCGATAGCGCGAAGAGTATCGGCACCTTGACCGCCGAAGAAAGCGCCTGAAGCGGCGAATTGTAAATCCCCATCGAAAGGCCGTAGATGGCGAAAAGCAGGATCGTGCTCGCCAGCAATTGGATTATAATCCGGCCGGTTTTGTTGCTCTTTAAAATTTCGTCGTAAAAATCCTCGCGCTCGCGCAGGATGCGGGTTACGATATTCGATGACATAATAACCTCCCTTTCTTTCCTCCAATTTTATTCACGGCATTTAATATGTCAACTATTATTTTATTGTTTATTGATATTTGTTGCTATCTAATATTCCTACTATCTGTTTTTCGAGCAAAAAAAAGGGCATTCAATCGAATGCCCCGTGAAATTTATAACTATTTTTGGATTAAAACTTCAAACCGCTGAAACCCAGAAACGCCATGCTCATCAGGCCGGAGACTATGAAGGCTATCGGAAGTCCCTTCATAAGTCGTGGAATGGGCGCCAGTTCGAGCCTCTCGCGGATTCCACTCATCATGATAAGCGCAAGCGTGAATCCGACTCCGGCCGAGATTCCGAAAACGACCGACTCGAGGAAGTTGTATTCGAGCGACATCGTGTTCAGCTCGGCGACACCGAGGATCGCGCAGTTCGTCGTGATGAGCGGAAGAAATATACCGAGCGCGTCGTAGAGCGAAGGCGAAATCTTCTTGAGCACAATCTCCACGAATTGCACCAACGAAGCGATAACGAGGATAAACGCGATCGTTTCGAGGTATCGCAGGTCGAAGGATTCGGCGGGAATATTGCTGCCGCAGGCATGGGCGACGATCCAGAATAGATTGCCCGGTCCCGGCGAAAGGAAATATGTCCATATCAACCATGTAGCAGCCGAGGCGAGCGTCATCACGAAGACCACGGCCATACCCATTCCGACAGCGGTTTCCGTCTTTTTGCTGACGCCGATAAACGGGCACAGACCCAAAAACCGCGACAGGATGAAGTTATTTATTAGGATAGCGCCGATAGCGATAATCAGGATGTTGGTCATCGGCTACCACCACCTTTCGATGTTTTTTCGAGAATCCATCGCGACCCCGCAACCATCAGGGCGAGTGATATAAAAGCCCCCGGAGGCAGGATCATCATCAACGCTGGCTGGAAGCTTGCCCCCATGATATTCGCGCCGAATATCGTCCCGTTTCCCAGAATCTCGCGGAACGCGCCGAGAAGCACGAGCGTCGCGGTAAATCCCAATCCCATGCCGATTCCGTCGGCGGCGGAACGAAGAATGCCGTGCTTGCTGGCGAATGCCTCCGCGCGACCGAGGATTATGCAATTGACGACGATCAGCGGAATGAAGATGCCGAGTGATTTTGAAAGGGCGGGGGTATATGCCGCCATGACGAGTTTGACTATCGTGACGAATGTCGCGATCACCAGGATGAAGATCGGTATCCGAATCCGCGCCGGAACGAGCGGTTTTATCAGCGAGATGATCGAGTTGCTCATAACGAGCACGAAGGTCGCAGCAACCCCCATGCCGAGGCCGTTGATCGCGCTCGATGTAACCGCGAGCGTCGGACAAAGCCCCAATGCGAGCACCAGCACCGGGTTTTCGAGAAGAAAACCCTTTGTAAGGTCGCTAAAAATGCCTTTTAATTTCATTAGTCCACCTCTTTTTCGGCGGAGTTAATCGAATCATAAATCTCTGGATGGTGTGCTTTAAAATTCGGACAACCTCTGTGCGAGTGCGCTTCGCCCTCTTCTTCACAAGAAGTATCGGGTTCTGTTGCAGCGGGAAGCGCCTTTTGAAGCGCATCTATCGCTTTGGCGACTGAGTTCGCGATGGCGCGGCTTGTGATCGTGGCTCCGGTAATCGATTCGATCTCGCCGCCGTCCTTATCGACAATGAGCTGTGACATCGTTTTGTCGTCGAATTGAACCTCGAACCACGGCTCTTCGCCCTTTTCTTTCGACTCGACCGAACGGGTGCCAAGTCCCGGAGTCTCCGATTGATAGACGATCTCGATAGCCTCGACGGAGAAATCCATTTCGACACCGACCACCGTCTGAATCGTCGAGGAGAAGCCGTTGCCGAGCGCGGTAATAACATATCCAACCGGTTTTGTCCCGGCCTCATCGGCGTAACCTGTGAGATATTCGATCTCGCCCGCCGTGTCCGGATCGAAAACCATCGCTTCCGGCAAGACCTCCCGAATGGCCGCCATTCGAGCGGCCTCTTCCTGCTCCGCTATCTTCGGAGCGGTGGCGGAGTTGATAAGTCCCAGGGCGATACCGGCCACGATGCCGTAAGCCATGAGGATAAGTCCCGGACGAATTATATCCTTCATCGTTTATCACCACCTTTTGTGACGCCGAATACCCTCGGCCTCGTATGGCGGTCGATTATCGGCGTAAAGATATTCATTATCAATATCGAGTAGCTCACGCCCTCAGGATATCCGCCCCATCTTCGGATGAAGATGGTCAAGAAGGCGCATCCAAGTCCGAATATCCAGCGCCCCTTTTTCGTGATTGGCGTCGTGACCATATCAGTCGCCATGAAGAACGCGCCGAGGAAAAGCCCGCCGGAGAATATCTGGAATAGGATGTGGCCAGAACAGAGGCCATCTACGCCGCCGAATATCCAACCGAAAAGGGCGACCCCGCCGATATATGTAATCGGCGTTCGCCAATCGCAGAAGCCCCGGATGATGAGGTAGATTCCGCCGAGCAGGATAACCACCGCGCTGACCTCGCCGATACAACCGCCGATATTCCCTATTGCTATCTGCGGCCATGCGTTATATATGGCCTCGACCGCCTCGCGGGCGGCGGAGATTTTCTCCGGCGATAAAGCCTCCGTATCGAGGATCGTCGTGCGTGCGAGTTTTAAAACGGTGAGTGGTGTTGCGCTCGTCACGGCATCCAAACCTACCGCGCCGGAAAGACTTCCACCGCGAGGCGTAAGCCATGCCGTCGTCATATGCACCGGCCAGCTCGCCATCAGGAAGGCTCGCCCAACGAGCGCCGGGTTTAATGGGTTGTGCCCAAGACCACCGAATGCCTGTTTGCCGATAGCGACGCCGAATGCGCTGCCCACGACGACCATCCACCACGGAACCCCCGGCGGCACATTGAACGCGAGGAGCATTCCGGTTATAACCGCCGAGCCGTCCATGGCGGTAACGCGAACCTTGCGGATGCCTTGAATCGCGGACTCCGTGGCCACTGCGGTTATAATGCTGATCAATGTCAGCCATATAGCCCTCGGACCGTAAAAATATATCCCCATAATCCAGGCCGGAACCAGCGCCAGAACGACATTCCACATTATGGAAGGTGTTCCCGCGCCGCTGGTGATATGCGGCGACTGGGAGACTATTAATTTGTTGTCGGACAACGGATCTCCGTTCTATATTATACCATGTTCACATTGATTTTTTACAAATATTTTACTTGCACGTCGGTAATACGCTATGCAACAAGGGGTTGCAACCCCTCGTTGAGCTTATATATAAAGTTTCAAACCGAAAATGGTATTAATGGTTCGAATCACTAATAACCGATCGATATTCCCGCAGCCAACATCCCCATATAATCTGGATGAACGAAAAACCACGGGTTGATTACCCACCATTGAACGGTTCCCGCAACAGCGACCGGGCCGATCGGGAACTCGATGTTCAATTCCAATGTATTCACAAACCTCTCCCGCAAAAACAGCGACTTATCGTCGGGGGAGGAGGAATACCAGCGTCTTATCGTCATATCGCAATATCCTATCGTCGCTCGCGGAACGATTTTGACCTTACCGGATACGATCTCGTATTCGCCGTAGAACGCCGGACAAACGAAGCTTCCTCGCTCCGTGACCGATGAATCTCCGGGGCTTACAAAGCTCCTTTTCGATCCGGTAAAATCGCGCTCGTAATCGGCGTAACTAAGCTCCGCTCCAAGGCCGAAGCGTCCGTAATTCACTCCGGCGGAAAGCGTGGCGAAACTTCCCTTTGGAATGATAAACACGCCGCCGGACAGACCGAACGCGGGGCGCAGCTTATCGATCTTTCGATAAGCTCGATCGACAGCCGGCCTCTTGTTTTCGGGCTGCCGTTTGACGGTCTCGCCCGGTCTCGGAGGCCTTTCGACGGGCTGCGCGAGGCATATCGACGCAACGATAAGCGCGATGGCATATATCAAGGAAGCGCGCCTCATTCGATGAACGCTCCATCATATGCAAATCCGAGCGTCGCCTGAATCGAGTTATAAGCCTTCGCCGAGACCTCGAAACCCTCAAATGCTGCCATATACTCTATCCCAGCACAGGCCATTATCTTGCCGGAGATCGGCACGCGGAAATCGATTCCCAGACCGATTATCGGAAGTTCTGACCGGCTCCACGAATGCCTTTGAATATCGTATTCGCGGAACCAAATCATTCCGAGATCTATCCCCGCGACAAAAAGCACCGGGCGGACATCCGCTTTTCCCTCGACATGTCCGGCGAAGATCACCGTATGTCCCTCGGTTGCCAATTCGGTCTCCGAATCGAAGACGGAGTCCGCGCTCGATGCCAGAAAATGGCCCCGCATCGAGGCGGAGATCGAGAAATTCTCATACCCCATTCCGGCACCGATATCCCAATATGGCGATGGATTTTGGCGGACATCGTCAACATATGGCAGGGAATAGCCCTCGACAACACGGAAAAATGGATATATCCGTAGCTCCGGGGTTGCATTCACCCCACGCCGGCCTTGAGCGATTATCGCCGAAGAGATTAGTATTAGTATGTAAAGCCTTTTAAAGATCAATTAAAGTAACTTCCTAAAAGAATCACATAAAGTATTAATACACAAGTAGTTTCGTTAATAATTCCCGGCGCTCGATTATACCGAGAAAGTGATCGTCGTTGTCCGGATCGGTGATATATACAAAGCGTTTGTTGCTGCTCGTCAACATGTGCGCGATTTGCAGCAGGCTCGTTTTCGAATGGGCTTTTAGAAAATCCGTCTCCATAATATTCTTCGCGGAGATATCGTCCCGATGGGCGAGGATATAATCGAATGGCTTGTGGCTTGTTACGAAGCTGAGCGATGTCAGGCCATCGACGAATTTTGGAATCGCCATTCGAAGTATTTCCTGGCAGCTTACGACGCCGACGAGCTTACGGTCTTCGTTCACTACTGGAAGCGTGCCGATGGCGTGCCCGAACATGATGTCCAGAATGTCGCGAAGTTTTTCGTTCGGGGAGATCGTGATGATATCGCTGCTCATAACATCGGCGGCGATAAGCGTTTCCGTGATGTTTATTCCGCTTTCGAGGATGATCGAATAGACATCCTCTCTGGATTTTGCATCGAGGATTTGAGCGGCGTAATCGCCCGTTAGAAAAAGCTTTAAAAAGGCCGCGCGACAGTTTAAAAGAAGCTCGTTTTTATCGAATGGCGCGGCGACCATAAAGCTGAATTTTACAGGGATTCCGTCGGGTGTGTCGAGAGGAATCCCTTCATCGCTGATTCCGAATGCGACGCGCACCTTTCCGCCGCTGGCGATACGTGCGTGCGGGAAAAAGACGCCGCGTCCAAGCATCGTTCCGCCTCGTTTTTCGCGGAGTAAAAGCTCCTTGCTTATCTCCTCGATTCGGTTCCGGTCGATCTCGCTCGAAGCCGCGACGAGGTTTTTAATAACATCCTCAATGCTCTCGCCTCTGAGCGGCATAACGATATTTCTCGGTTCGATTATTGCGGATAGTCTCAATTTATCGCTCCTTTTCCCTATTTTTTGCTTTGATAGCCCGTATTTCGCTTTTCGCACGGCGAATATATTGCACGAGCTTTCGGTTGCTCGGGCATACATAAGCGCAGCTTCCACATTCTATGCAGTCGAGCGCGCCCATCTTCTCGGCCATCTCGAAATTCTCGAACTCGGCGAACCGGGCGATCTGCGTTGGCAGAAGGAATGATGGACATACATCGACGCACTTTGCGCAGTTGATGCACGGCAGCTCGATTTTGATCTCGGTGTCTTCCTCACCAAAAAGCAGGATAGCGCTCGTGCCCTTTATAACCGCCACCATGTCCGTGGATTGGGCGAGGCCCATCATAGGGCCGCCGGAGATGATCTTCGTCGCCGGTTCGGTCGTGCCGCCGCAAGCCTCGATAAGCGCCGAGACTGGGGTGCCGATCCGAACCATAAAATTGGCAGGCTCATTTATAATCGGTCCCGATACGGTTACAACCCTTTGATATAGCGGAATTCCCCTGCCGACCGCGTCGAATATCGCCTTGGCTGTGCCGACGTTCTGGACATAGCATCCGCAGTCGAACGGCAGTCCGCCGCTCGGAACCTCACGCCCGGTAACCGCTTTGATCATCTGCTTTTCGGCGCCCTGCGGATACTTGACCTTTAAAGGATAAACCCGAATATTCGTTCCTTCGGTGTGTTTTTTCATAACCTCGATCGCGTCCGGCTTGTTCGCCTCGATGCAGATGCCGAGCCTTCCGGCATCGCCGAGAGCCTTTCCGATGAGTATCAGGCCTTTAATAATATCGTCGGGAAATTCGAGCATCAAGCGATGGTCGGCGGTCAGATACGGCTCGCATTCCGCGCCGTTGAGAAGAACCGTATCGATTCTTTTGTTCTTTGGCGGTGAAAGTTTGACGAGCGTCGGAAAGGTTGCGCCGCCCATGCCGACGATGCCTGCCGAGGCGACTATCTCGCGGATTTTGTCCGCCCCGACCGACTCCCAATCTTCCTTAAAGGGGGCGATTTCCTCCGCCCGCTCATCGAGGCCGTCGTTCACGATAACGATCGTTGGTTCCGGTTTTCCCGACACGGAATGAGGATATAGTTCGATACCCCTTACCGTCCCGGAAACGGAGGAATGAACCGCCGCCGATACGAAGCCTGCGGGTTCTCCGATCGTCTGACCGAGCAGGACGCGATCTCCCTTTTTGACGATCGGTTTTGCCGGTGCACCGATGTGCTGCGACAGTGGAATGAACAAGATTTCCGGTGGCTGAAGAGACTCTATCGCACAGTCTTCGCTATATCTTTTATTTCCCGGCGGATGGACGCCTCCGATGAAACTGCTGGGCACTATAAGCTCCTTAATTTCCGATAGATAAGCATTGAATTATAGGCTTGTGGGTGCAAAAGGTCAAGCGCAATTTGCCGAATTGAGTTTGTTGAGAGGGGGGTATTTTCGTGGTAAATTGTAAATATCGTTTAAAGCTTTGTTTATGGTAAAGTATATTCCATTGCGCGCCGGGGCGATTTCGACTATATTAATTTATAGCACAGTTTGAATGGAGGTTGAAATGCTCCGCAAAACGATTTTTATTCTCGCCATCTTTGCCGCCGCCGC
>CAYNTG010000083.1:0-10162 GCA_964400105.1 uncultured bacterium | reverse complement strand
CATGAAGAAGATCGTCGCTCTTGGTTGAATGGAATTGTATAATGTGACAAAATTCTCTGTGTTATAAATATATAACAACTATGTCACAAATTTATAACACCGGTGTTATGTTTCGATAACGACATTTTATTTACAAAACGAGCGAAATATAATATTCGCTGGATAAGTCTTGACAGCGGGCGAGCGACGGGTTAAACCGAATCATCGCTTAACAATCTTGAAGATGAATAATTTATTGAGATCGCTTTTCCTGTTCTTTTAGACTCGATCACCCCTATATTACAAAACAGGTGGATTACCATCTCCCTTTACCATACAACAAACTCGAAATCTGCCTTGACATTTTCATCATTGCAAATATGATTAGTTTAGTCGATTATGACAAAACGCGTAATGAATAAAAAGCCTCGAAATATCGAACCGCGAGATCGAACCCTCGAAAACGACCTCGATGTCCCAAAATGGAAACGCCGCATCCGTTATCCGTAACGCTTTTCTATAACACGAATTAACTCACAAAAACTTCATCTCCAAATGGAAATGAAGTCGATTTAAAGCTTGTCAATTGCTAATTTAAGGAGATATAATGGCTATAGTTCTCGATGGAAAAGGTCTTACGATAGAAAAACTGGTTCGCGTCGCACGGCACAATGAGTCGGTGGAGCTTCCCGAAAGCGCGGTCGCGAAAATCGTGAAATGCCGCAAACTGCTCGAAGATAAAATCGCGGCAAGAGAGATTATGTATGGCGTCAACACCGGTATCGGCGAGTTCTCCGAGGTCGTGCTGACCGACGAACAGATCAAAGAATTTCAGAAATATCTTATCTATAATCACGCCGCAGGAATCGGCAAACCGGTCGAAATCGAGTTTATTCGCGCCGCGATGGCGGTCCGAATCAATGTCCATGCGCACGGCCAATCGGCCGTGCGGCCGGAGGTTACGAAAACCTATGTCGAAATGCTAAATCGCGGCGTTACTCCTGTCGTTTGCGAAAAAGGTTCGGTCGGCGCATCCGGCGATCTCGCGCCGATGTCCCAGATCGCGCTTCTGATGATGGGCGAGGGCGAGGCGTTTTACATGGGTGAACGCCTCCCCGGAGATGTCGCATTTGAGAAGGCCGGAATCGAGATTCCCGGCCTCGAAGCACGCGACGGCCTCGCATGTATCAACGGCTCGAATCTGCTGACTTCGATCAGCGCGATAGCCCTTTACGACATCGATCGCTGGCTCAAACAGGCCGAAATCGCCGCCACGATGTCGCTCGAAGCGCTATTTGCAAACATGGCCCCATACGACGCTCGCCTTCACAAAGCGCGCGGTTTCGCCGGCTCGATTCGATCCGCCGCCGCGATCCTTAAGTGTATCGAGGGGAGCGATCTCGTCACCGGCAAGAAAAAGGTGCGCGTGCAGGATGCATACTCGATGAGATCGACCCCGCAGGTAATCGGTGCGGCGCACGACGCCGTCCGATGGGCTAAAGAGCAGGTGGAAATCGAGCTGAACGGCGTCACCGATAATCCGGTCTTCTTCCCGGACGAAGACCTCGCAATCACCGGTGCAAATTTTCAGGGAACGCCCGTCGCGCTTCCGATGGACATGATCGGCGCGGCGGTCACGATGGTCTCCGTGCTTTCCGAAAGGCGCTTGAACAGACTCGTGAATCCCGCACTCAGCGTAGGTTTGCCGCCGTTCCTCACCAAGGGCGCGGGCATGTTTTCCGGCATGATGCTAAGTCAATACACCGCAGATTCGCTCATTGTCGAGCAGCGGATTCTCTCCGCGCCGGCGTCGATTCAATCGATCCCGGCCGCCGCCGATCAGGAGGATTTCGTCTCGATGGGAATGAACACCGCGATAAAGAATAATCAAATCCTCGACAACGCCTACGGCATCCTCGGAATCGAGTTCATGGCCGCCGCGCAGGCGCTCGATATCCGCGATTTTCACAACGGCGACGGCGTGAAAGTGGCGCGCGAGGTAATCCGTCGGCATATAGATTACCTTGACGTCGATCGCCCGCTTTTCAAAGACCATAACACGATGCAGGCGCTGGTAAAATCTTGCGAGATCCTCGACGATGTTGAAAAGGAGGTCGGCAGTCTCGATTAGCGGTCGGTATGGCCGGCAGGCAAACTCCTACGGTTTGGATACGATAATTTTCCCGTGTAGGCGACCACCCGGTCGCCTACGATGTTTGCGTGGTTTCTCTATGAGCCTTTTTTTTCCTTAATATTTATGAACAGGATCGTCGCGCCGTCCCCTCCCTCGCCTGCCTCTGCGAATTCCCACTTCTTGACGCGTTTGTCCGTCTCGAGCCTTTCGCGGAGTTTTTTTCTAAGCGCGCCGGTTCCCTTCCCATGAATCAACGTCAACCGGGGCATCTTGACAACCAATGCGTCGGAGAGCCACAAATCGACCTCGTTGAACGCCTCCTCGAACGTCATTCCGCGCACATCCCGCGCAACTGGAACGTGCGGTCGCGTGTATTTCACGCCATTATCCCGACCACGCCGATGATCGTCCTCGTCCTTCGGAGGCATCGCCGCGCTGCCGTGAACACGGACCTTTATCCCATCGATCTCGACCATGATAAATCCGTGCTTATCCGTTTCGCGCAGGACATTTCCGTGCTTTTTCAAGCGGTATAACCAGACGCGCTCGCCCTTCTTTGCATCGATCGGTTCCCCCATGCGCTCCCGCTGAAAACTCTTGACCTGCTCGATCTTTTTGCGGACATGATCGCGTGCGGATTCGGTCTCCTCTTCCATCTTGCGAAAACCCTTGATCTCCGCGCTCAGCTTACGCTTCTCGGCGGCGAGTTCTCGTTCGAGCATATCCAATCGATCGTCCTCATAGCGCTTGCGAAGCTCCTCGACATAGGCCTCTCTTTCATTATTCAAAGCGATCAGTTCATCGAGCGCCTTTCGATCCGATTCCAGGCTTTCAATTTTTTCTCGGGCCTTTCGCTTCATATCCTTCGCATCGCGCATCTTACGCTGAAGGTCCGTTATCAACCGGTCAACCTGCGAACCTCCACCTTCGATGAAGTTCTCTCCTTTTGTCAGAATCTCCTCGGGAAATCCCAGTCGCCGCGCGATCTGAAAAGCCCACGACCGTCCGGGCGTGCCGGTTCGGAGGATATATGTCGGTTCGAGGTGTTCCTCGTCGAACTCCATCGCCCCGTTTTCGACACCGGACATCGTGGTGGCGAGCGCCTTCAGGCCGCCCAAATGCGTCGTAACAAAAAGGTAACACTTGCGCGCGATCAGTTCCTCGAGAATGGCGCGCGAGAACGGCGTGCCCTCCTCTGGATCGGTGGCGCTGCCGATCTCGTCGATCAGAACGAGCGAACGGTCGTCCGCTGCAAGCACGGTTTCCTTCCAATGTTTGACATGCGCCGCAAAGCTCGAAAGCGAATCGTCGATAGATTGTTCGTCGCCGATATCCGCGAAATAAGCCGAGAAATGTGGGATGCTCGTTCCCTCGTCCGCCGGAATGGGAAGCCCGCACTGGGCGATAGCGGAGAGAATTCCTATCGTTTTTAAAACGACCGTCTTGCCGCCCATATTCGGGCCTGTAATGACCAAAGCGCGGCTATCTCCCGGAATATCGACGTTCAATGGGACGACGTTGAAATTTTCTAAGCGTTCGGATTCGAGCAAAAGCAGCGGATGCTTCGCGTTGACAAGTTTTAAATTGCGGGACTGTCCATAGATCGGCTCGATACAATCGAACTTCCTCGACCATCGACCGCAGGCAACGAAAAAATCGAGACGCCCCAGTATCTGAATGTTCGACGACAGGGCGCTCGAATTCGACGAGATTATCCCGGTCAAAAGTCGCAGGATTCGTTCGCGCTCGGCCTTTTCCGCAAGTTCGAGCTCGCGAAGCTTGTTGTTCATCTCGACGACCGGCAGCGGCTCGATAAACAGCGTAGCGCCGCTCGACGATCGGTCGTGGATTACACCGGCGATCTCATTCTTGCTCTCGATCTTTACAGGCAGAACAAAACGCCCATTCCGCAATGTTATTAGATCTTCCTGAAGGAACTTCGAGTATTTCTTGTTCGAAAGGTAGCTCTCCAGTTTTCCCTTTAGGCGTTCGTGAACCACGTATTTACGCTTTCTAAGCTCGGTAAGAAGCGGCGTCGCATCCTCGTTTATCTCCCCCGGCGGAAGGATATATTCACGGATGCGGCGGTCGAGACCGGGCATCTCCTCGATCATCGAGAGCATCTCAAAAAGATGTGGTTTATCATTGCATCCACTGCGACAAAGGACGGTAAGGCGGTTCACAATCGTCGCTATGAGGCCGATATTCCAAATTTCCTCTGCGGACAGAATGCCCTTTTTCTCCGCCATCTCCACCGCTCTACGCTGGTCCGATATGCCGGTCAAATCCGGCTGCCCCGATTCATTCAAGGATTGCGTGATCTCCGCGACGAGTTTCAGGCGGCGGCGAACGTGTCCGGCGTCGGTCGATGGGTGCATGTTCGAGGCCATCTCTTTCCCCATCGGCGAATCACACATACCGGCCAATATTTCGCGCACACGCTCAAACTCCAGGACATCGAGAGCGTGCGAAGTGGCGCTTTCCCTGATTTTTCTTTTTTCGATACTCATAAATCTCCTCTAAATACCATCGAAGTAAAATAACTCTTTTGTAAAAATAGTCAAGCGATTTCACACAGCCGGACACCTATTTGCAGCGGTCTGTCGATTAATTTTAGGTCTTAATCGATCGGCTTCAGTGTGAATCCGCATAATCATTTCGGAGAGGAAATCTATTGTTTTACGCCATCATTATTCGACAAACAAAATTCGCTTTATTCTTGACTTATTTTTCCGATGTTTTATCTTACATATCAAGCTTAGAAAAAATATTATATCGGAGGTAATATATGTCGAAAAAAGTTGGAATCCTTACCGGTGGCGGCGATTGCCCAGGGTTAAACGGCGTGATTCGCGGGGCGGTCTATTCCGGTATCCTGAAACACGACATGGAGTTCGTCGGTCTGAAGTTCGGATGGCGTGGGCTTCTCGAAAAGATTACACAACCGCTCGACCTTAAAGACGTCCGCGATATTCTGCCGATCGGCGGGACAATCCTTAAAACGAGCAGAACGAACCCGGCGAGCGACGATGCGGAGGCCCGACAGGCGATAGCAAATTTCCACGAACTCGGACTCGACGCGCTTATCGTAATCGGCGGCGAGGACACGCTCGGCGCAGCGTTCAAGCTATGGCAATTGGATAATAGCTTTGCCGTTGTCGGCGTACCGAAAACTATCGACAACGATCTCACCGGAACGGATGTTACATTCGGGTTCGATACGGCAATAAATAGAGCATCGGAGGCAATCGACAGACTCCATACGACGGCACGCAGCCATAATCGCGTAATCGTCGTCGAGATTATGGGCCGCCACGCCGGATGGATAACAATCGAGGCCGGTCTCGCCGGCAGCGCGGACATTATTCTGGTTCCAGAGGAACCATTCGATCTCGACAAAGACCTTTTCGATCCTCTAATAAAGCTGCGCGATTCTGGGCGGGAATACGCGATCGTCGCGGTCAGCGAGGGCGCGAAATTAGTGGTCGAAAACGATGTCGATGGTTCGTATTTCCTTCAGGATGCTGAGCGGGACGAGTTCGGCCATATACGGCTCGGCGGAATCGGGAAGATACTCTCGGACGAAATCGAGGATAAAATCGAATGGGAGAGCCGGTATGTCGTCCTCGGTCATCTTCAACGCGGCGGATCGCCGAGCGCATTAGACAGAATCCTTTCAACCAGATACGGCGTTGCGGCGGCAAATGCAATCGCGGATGAAAAATCCGGCGTGATGGTCGCACTTCGCGGAACGAAAATCGTAACCATCGAGATGACCGACGAGATCAAGAAAATCAAGCGGGTCTCCGAAAGCCTGCTCGAGATAAAGGACCTTTTTACAAAATAATTTGAGGATAATATGAAAAAACTTCTGAATCTATCATTGCTTTTCGCGGCGATTTTCGCCATATCCTGCTCGCAGATACCGGAGGACTATACGCCGTCGCAATATAATAAAATCGCCGTGTTTGCTATTTATCCTGAAGTCGAGGAAATCGATGTCGATTCGGCGGAGGATTTAATAAAGAGTATCGTCGATATAATTGGAGAGGCAATCGCAGGTGATTTTCCCGAATGGGAAGCAACATCTGATCTTGCTCTGATCTCAGTGCGCTGCGGTTACGATGTCTATCTCGTCGGTCCGGAGGATTATTTCGAGGATCGTAAAAACGATGTCGAGGTTCAACACCAGAAAAAATACATGGATATTGTTCCCGATAATTACGATAGATATATTCGCAAGATGAAATCTATGATAGGCAAAAACATGCAGCCGGTCGCCTATCTGACCGGATATTTCAGCGACAACGACGGAGACGACGGAGACGACGACGACATCCAGATCGAGATGCGCAGGTGGGACACGGATCGAGTGGTATTCAGCATGGATTACGATTATTTTAGAATACATTATAACGAATTCTTCTGCGGAGCGGATATTGAATAAGCTCCAAAAAAAATAAAAACATAATCGGAGGCAAAATGAGATTAGCTATTAATGGATTTGGGCGTATCGGGCGACAGGTAATGAGGATAGCATGGGGCAACCCGGATATTTCAATTGTCCATATTAACGATATAACCGACTCGAAGACCCTTGCTCATCTGCTAAAATATGACAGCACTTTTGGGGTTTGGGATCGTAACGTATCCCACGAAGACGGCGCTATCATCGTGGATGGCAAGAGGATAGCCGTTACTTCCGAGCGTGACCCGAAGGCGCTGCCCTGGAAGGAGAAAAATATCGACGCCGTCCTCGAAGCGACCGGAGTTTTCCGCACGCGCGAGAAGGCGGCATGGCATATCGAGGCGGGTGCGAAAAAGGTCATTGTCTCCGCGCCGGGGAAAACGCCTCTCGACGGCACATTCGTGATGGGCGTCAATTTCGACGATTACGATAAGGATAAGCATCATATTATCTCGATCGGGAGCTGCACCACGAACTGCCTGGCTCCAATTGTGAAGATCATCAACGACGAATTCCATATAATCGGTGGATTGATGACGACGATTCATGCATACACAAACGACCAAAGCATCCTCGACCTTCCGCACAAGGATTTGAGGCGCGCTCGAACCGCCGCGCAGAATATCATCCCGACCACGACCGGAGCCGCGAAGGCTATCGGACTCGTGATTCCCGATTTGTTTGGGAAGCTCGACGGAATGGCGGTTCGCGTGCCGGTCGCCGACGGTTCCCTCGTCGATCTTACTTGCCTGGTCGAGGTTTCGACATCCGTCGAGGAGGTCAATGCAAAGATGAAGGAAAATTCGCTCGGCGCTATGAATGGAATATTGATGTTCTCGGAGGACCCATTGGTTTCGAGCGATATTATCGGTAATCCCCACAGCAGCATCTTC
The DNA here is from genome assembly GCA_964400105.1 of uncultured bacterium. Classification (GTDB taxonomy): domain Bacteria; phylum UBP14; class UBA6098; order UBA6098; family UBA6098; genus CAYNTG01. The sequence goes on along the minus strand of CAYNTG010000083.1, from coordinate 2,688 downwards.
TCGCCATTCGACACCAAGGTCATGGGCGGTAATTTTATCAAGGTGTTGTCCTGGTATGACAACGAATGGGGATTCTCGAACCGTGTTGTGGACACATTGAAAATGTTATTCTAAGAAAGGAGAACGGAGATGCTTCAAGATAGGAAATTGACCATCGACGACCTCGACATTAGGGATAAACAGGTTCTCGTTCGCGTCGATTATAACGTTCCATTACATAACGGCGTTATCGAGGACGACAATAGGATCCGCGCGACGCTGCCGACATTGCGAAAGGTTCTCGACGACGGCGGAATTCTGGTGCTTATATCGCATTGCGGTCGTCCTAATGGAAGAGTCGATCCCTCGCTTTCGCTCGCTCCGGTGGCTAAAAGGCTGGGAGAACTTCTTGGCAAGCATATAAAATTCGTTCCGGACTGCATCGGCGAAAAGGCTCGCGAGGCCCGTTCCAAGGCGACTCGCGGGGATATTCTGCTTATGGAAAATCTACGGTTCCATGCAGAAGAAACGGACAACGACGAGGATTTCGCAAGACAACTCGCCGAAGGGGCGGATATATACATTAACGAAGCATTTTCTACAAGCCATCGTGCCCATGCCAGCACGGTTACGATTACGAAATTTATCGAACAGGCCGCAGCCGGATATCTTCTTCTTCACGAGATAGAGATTTTCGAGAATGTGTTGAATAATCCAAACAGGCCGTTCGTTTCTATCATTGGGGGAATAAAGGTATCCACGAAGATCGGGGTTATCGAAAATCTCCTCGGCGTCTGCGACGAGATTCTTATAGGTGGCGCGATGGCCTGCACCTTTTTTGAGAGTCTGGGAATAATGGCCGGATCATCGCTTTGTGAGCACGATCAGATGGACACGGCGAGGCGTATCCTCGAAAAAGCCGGAGCCACGGAGCCGAAAACCGGACAACTTCTGCTTCCACTCGATGCGATTGTCACCGATAAAATAAGCCCCGACGGAAAAAGGGTAATCGCTTCGTTCGACAGCATCCCCGAAGGGATGACGGTCGTCGATATCGGACCGGATACGATTGCGAGATTTAGAAAACAGATCGAGAATGCGCAAACGATAATCATGAACGGCCCGCTCGGCGTTTTCGAGATTGAACAGTTTTCCCACGGCACGCGCGAGATATTTAAGATGCTCGTCGAGCGTGCGGAAAGCGGCGCGAATGTCGTGATCGGCGGCGGCGACAGCGCATACGCAGCAAGAAAATACGGATTCGATACACATATGACACACGTCTCGACAGGTGGCGGCGCATCGCTCAAATTCTTGGAAGGTAAGCCGTTGCCCGCAGTCGAAGCACTCACGGAGAAATCATAATGCAGAAAAAACGAAGATTATTGATCGCCGGCAATTGGAAGATGAACCTTTCATTTTCCGAGGCCGTCGATCTGTCGGAATCGATTGCCGATATGGCTGAAGCGACCGCCAAATTAGACATTGCGGTGTTTCCCCCCTCGATCTATATCGAAAAAGTGGCTTCGATCCTAAAAGAAACCTCGATCTCGGTCGGAGCGCAGAATATCCAGCCGGAGGAATCGGGCGCTTTTACCGGAGAGATATCCGCAAAAATGGTCTTGACAAGCGGCGGCACGATGGTTATTTTGGGTCATTCTGAACGAAGGCACATCTTCGGCGAGAGCGATGAATTTATTTGCGCAAAGGTTAAGCGCGCGCTTTCGTCGGGGCTGGTTCCTGTTCTTTGTATAGGTGAAAAGCTCGACCAACGTCTGGCAAGTAAAACATTCGAGGTTTTGGAAAACCAGCTTCGAGGTTCCCTCGCAGGCGTCGAACTTGGCGCTGAAGCTCGGTTGATTCTCGCTTATGAGCCGGTTTGGGCGATAGGCACCGGCCGGATTGCTACGCCGGATCAGGCGCAGGAAGTCCACGCTTTCATCCGCGAATGGATGAGGCGAAGATATGGCGAACCGGGAGGGAATGTGAGGGTCCTTTATGGTGGTAGCGTCAAGCCGGAAAACGCGCACGGGATACTCGAGAAGCCGGATGTCGATGGTGCACTCGTCGGTGGAGCAAGTTTGAAATCGGACACCTTTAGGGGAATTATCTCCGAGGCGTCAATAGTATTGGAACGGTAATTATGGTTTATGCTATCGCAATAATTCAACTTATAGTGGCGATCTCGCTCGTGATAGCGGTGTTGCTTCAATCCGGTCGAGGTGGAGGTCTTGCGGGGGCTTTGGGTGGAACCGGTGGAGCGGGTTCCGTATTCGGTGGTCGCGGCGCTGGGGGTTTTTTGGTTAAGGTTACTACGGGATTAGCAATAACATTCGTGGTGCTGACCGTGCTTATTAACGTCATCTCGACCAAACCGTCGTCGCAGAGACCGGAAAGTGTTATTGCCACGGAGGCACAGAAACGACCGGCCACAACGACTTCAGGCGGTGGTGGTGGAATGCCGCAGACCCTTCCGCCGGGGGCAGAGGGTGTTCCTATGGAGCAGCCACCCGCCGGAGCTGGTGGCACCGGTCAGTAACCGTTTAGAGATAGTTTAGTATTTGCCGAGGTGGTGGAAATGGTAGACACGCATGGTTGAGGGCCATGTAGGCATATTGCCTATGCGGGTTCAAGTCCCGCTCTCGGCATAAAAATAAAAACCAATGACGTAAGTCATTGGTTTTTATTATATTAGGGAAGGCAGCAGAA
>CAYNTG010000082.1:4357-10585 GCA_964400105.1 uncultured bacterium | reverse complement strand
AAAAAAATAATTGTAAATATACAGATTCGTAACGAATTAAAAAAATTATCAAGATAACAACCCCATTAGGAGGTAGGATGACGAAAAAATTGACACTCGCGATAGCGATTATCGCACTTTGCACCGTCGCTGCGGCGTTTGCGCAGGATGCACCCGCCGAAGCTAAAGCCGGTTGGTTCGACTGGGACGCCGGCACGCTCGCGCTCATAGGCGTCGCGTTTGCCGTGGTGCTCGCCGGTTTCGGTTCCGCTATCGGAATCGGAATCGCATCGAATATGTCGATCGGAGCTATGCACGAGAAACCCGAACTTTTCCCGCAATTCCTTCTGCTGTCGGCGCTTCCCGGCACGCAGGGAATCTACGGTTTCGTCGCGGGATTCCTGATTATCCTCTGGACAGGCCTGTTGAACGATCCGTCCGCACTCGCCACACTCACTCCAGTCCAGGGCTGGCATTTCCTTTTCGCCGGAGTTCCGGTAGGTTTGGCCGGCCTCGTATCGGGGATCCATCAGGGCAAGGTGTGCGCGTCTGGTGTCGGGCTGGTTGCCAAGGATAAATCAAACGTCGCGCGCGCAATGACTCTCGCCGCGTTCGTCGAGTTCTATGCCATTCTCGGCCTGCTGGCGAGCGTGCTAATCCTGCTTTCCATTCGATAAAATGAGCATCGAAGGAATTATAAACAAGATTTCCGCCGACGCCGACGCGAAGATCGCGGAGTTGGATATGGAAACACGCAAGGCGATCGAGGCTATCGAGGCGGAGACCGAAAACAAAGAGAAAGAGCGTATCGCCGGGTCCGAAGAACTCGCCGAAACCAAAAAGAAGCGTGCCTTTGAACAGACACTCGCTCGCGAGGAGGCGCGGCTTCGCAAGGAATTTCTCGCGGTTAAGCAGGAAATCGTCGCCGATACTTTCAAGCGCGCTCGAAAAAAAATAATCGAGCTTTCGCCGGAAGAGCTTCGCGAGATGTTCCTCGTAACGCTCGAATCGTTCGGCGAGAAGAGCGGAACTATCGTAACCGGAAGCGCCGACGATGCGATCTTCGACGACAGCTTTCTTGCGGAAGCCTCGACGCGTGGCGATTTCGAGATGGAGAGAAGCGCCGATTTCAAGCACGGATTCATGCTCATCGTCGGTAAGATTCAATACGACGCGCGTTTCGAGTCGCTTTTTCGCGAGATTATCGAAGGCAAAACCGACGTCGTTGCCGCGAAGCTCTTTCCGCCGGAAGGAGACGACACATGAACCTCACAGCGCCGCCAGTGATTTCCGGCGATGCGCGATACGCTTATGCGACCGGCGTCGTTCGCGGCAAATGGGCGAAGAGGCCGGTGCACGCTGATTTCGCACGGCTTCTGGACGCCGAACCGGACGAGATCGGCAAGATACTAACGGAACTTGGATTCTCCGGCGCGGATTCAGATACGGAGGCCGCTATCGCGGCGGAGTGGGAACGAACGCTCGATCTGGTCGAGAACCTCTCGCAGGACCCGGAGGTTACGGACCTTATGCGGATGTTCGTCGATTTTACGAATGGATCGCTGGCGGTGAAGTGCGCGGAATTCGATCTCGATATCGCGCCGCTTTTTCTACCCGGAGGCACCGTTTCTGCAGAAGATATGATCGAATTCGTAGCTGAAGAGGATAACGGCGAATCGATCCCGGAAGAGGTTCGCGAAGCTATGCGCGAATCGCAAGAGCTTTACGAACAATCGAAGATTCCGTTGCTAATCGATGTCGCCTCAGATTCCCATTTCGCAAGGACATTCGTCGAGCGGTTTAATGCATCCGGCCGCGAATTCCTCGCGGAATATGTCCGGCGTTGGGCGGATGTCAAGAACCTAACAAGCTACCTGCGAATCCGAACATCTGGAATCGAAATCGATCTATTCAAGCGGTTCTTCATCGAGGGAGGCCATATATCGAAGTCCGATTTCTCGATCTTCGAGGAGATGGAGATCGACGCGATTCCATCGCGGCTCGTATATTCGATCTACGGAAAACCGCTCGCGGATGCAGTTGTGGAGAGCATCCGCAGTGAATCTTTTCAACCGCTGTCGAGGTTTCTCGCGAATATGCTCGAGGATTTCCTTCGAATGAATGTCTATATAAGCTTTGGCCTCGAGGTCCTCGTCGCTTTCGCGTTGCTAAAGTATCGCGAAATCCGCGCTATCGGGGCAATCGTGCGAATGAAAAACGCGCGAATCGAGAAAAATATAATCGCTGAAAGGGTGCGTTATGGCGAAATATAAAACCGCCGTCATCGGAGACCTCGCAACGACGCTGCCGTTCCGCGCGATGGGCATCGAAGCGATAGTCGCCGAGGAAACGGAAGACCTCGCAATTCAATTCAACAAGATCGCAAAGTCCGGCGAGTTCGGCGCGATATTTATTACCGAGGAGATCGCCGACAATATTGCGGAAGAGATCGAAAAGGTCAGATACCTTCCGCTGCCATCTGTGATTTTGATACCTACGGTCAAAGGCTCTTCCGGCAAGGGAAAAAACGCTATTCGCGAGACGATGAAACGCGCCGCCGGACGCGATATTATGGGACCGGACCGATAAGACCGGCAGCAGTCGGTTCCGTCCAGACTATTGTGCCAAAAAAGGGTAAATTTTCTTGGGCCTTCGCGGATGCTCGTATTGCATTTCACGCGGGCGGGCGTAAAACCCGCCCCTATGACCGAACATCGTTTTCAATCCGTAGGGGAGCGGTTTCCGCGTCCGTAGTCGGATTTTCGTAAAACGTAATTGTTTCTCGCAACCTGTCGGAGTATTTATATATGTCATCTAACTCATCTATAGGAACTTGTTCCACGTTCTTTTCATGGTCAACTAAACCCAAGGATTTATTTTTAAGGTTATTAAAGTATAATTTGCAGATTGGTTGCTGTATAGTATCATCCAGCAAAATAGCACAGAAGTTTTTCAAATCCCGCATAATAACGCGTTTGGGTTCTACAATTGAATGCAGAATTGCTTTTACGATCAGATAAGCCTGGATTTCTTCTTCGCTCGTTGTAATTCCTGTTTTTGTTTTTTTAGGCACTTCTCCGATCTTAGCAGGTTCTTCTTTACCCTTCTCGGTCTGTTCAAGCGCGGATTTTAACCTGTCATTAACTCTATCATTAATGAATTGCTGCAAAGCGTGTTTTATTATTCCATGAAATCTATCCAATACGCTTTGCATAAGTTTTCCAGGATATATTTGCCATGCAAAGAATTTGATGAAATCCTCTGATGGATTTGCTATTTGCTCGGCCATAATTCGTTCAACTTCACGAGTGTATTTAAGTTCACCTGCAGCGCTTATAATATCCTCGAGATTAAAGGAAGACTTGGTGAACCGCCTTAACTCTTCAACCTGAGTTTCATTGAAGGAAAGCAAATCGAATTCAAAGAAAGGTTTTTCATCCATTTTGTTTGGTTCATCCAAATCACTGAAAAACCGATATTGCACTCCATTTGTTAGTATGCCAAACCTAACCTTGCTTTCGGTGGAGAAATATCTTAATAGTTGAGATACATATTCGGTTGCTAAATCCGAGCCATATGTTTTGCATTCAATAAAGATGATTGGATTATCCTCTATGAAGATCGCATAATCCACTTTTTCACCTTTCTTGTGTCCAATATCCGCCGTAAATTCTGGAATTACTTCGTTTGGATTAAAGATGTCATACCCTAATAATGCAATAAATGGCATAACAAAAGCTGTTTTTGTTGCCTCTTCGCTTTTTGGAGGTCTACGCATATTCTCAATCCTCGTACCTAATGCTCGAATTTCATCGATAAAATCCATTTTTTCTCCTTAATAATTATACAAATTAAGACTCTTTGAGTTAGTTGTGTGGGTTTGGGTAATTCGTGTGGTCATCAGTCTATTCCCAGCTCCGGTTTCTCTCCTACGGGTTTGGTTATGTGTTTGGCGCGGTTGAGGGTCGTTAGCGAACGACCCCTACGGTTTTCGTCATCGGTCGTAGGGGCGGTTCGCGAACCGCCCGCGTGGAGAAAATAAATCCTATGGCGAGGGATTTTCCGACGAAATCTAATTTTGGTTTTGTAATCATACTTGCAATTTAAGACAGTATTTATGTAGGGTCAAGCGAAATCAACTAAGTATCTGAAAAAAAATTACGTATGCAGTTTATCGCAGGTCTTGCAGGTCGAAACAGCAGTAAAATCGAGGATTTGGAGGTCGGGGGGGCGCTGGCGCGGGTGTGGCGTGTGGTCGGGTGGGGATTTTTGCGTCCGAAGGAACCGCAAAAATCGTGACAGCGTGGTGGGGGGGGGATTCAAGCGAAAATCGTTGGCTACGACGACCCCGAAGGGCGCTTCATTCAAGCTCGGTCGCCGGGTCGGCCTCGCCTGTCGCCGCTGGCGACCAAATTTCGTGACAGCGACCGAAGGAAACACGTCTGTGCGCGGAGGGGGGGGATTCATATCTTCATAGACGACCGTAATAACAGGTTCGGCTAAACTATTTTAGATATGTGACCTTCTTGAAATATTCCTCCCGATCGACACGCAGCTTTATGCTATAGACCCCCGAAGGGATATCCCCGGCTTCCCAATAAGCCTCGTGTCTGCCCGGCTCGATTGCTTCATTCATGATCGATGCGACCTTCCTGCCGGTCATATCGAATGCCTCGATCTCGACATCGCTGTTTCGCGCAATTTGAAATTCGATAGCGACCGTCGAGTTGAATGGGTTTGGCTTTGCCGAAATAAGGGCGGTTCTTTCCGGAAGATCGGATTTGTCCTTCACGTCGAGGCAGCTGTTCTCGAACGCACCGAGATCGAAATTGGCATCCATGAAACGCGTATTCCCGAGGAAATCGTCCTCCGGCGCCCATATCGTGTCGCCGAGAATAAACGCGTAAGGCGTTCCGGCATCGATGAGATCCGATACAAACGGCGAGCAGGATGGAATAAACCCGATATTGCACTCGGAAGAATCCACAAAAACAGGATTGCCGGTAAGGAAATTATGTGGGTTTAAAAGGTAGATCGTGCCGAAACCGGAATTGCATATATCGGTGGTGTCCTCTATGAAAGTGTGATCGACATAGAGGTTGGAGAAAGACTCCATAAGAATCTGCTGGCAACTATGAGAATATCTTAAATTGTAAGAGATAGCCGAATTGAATAAAATCACATTTGCGCTGCCGTATGTGAATCCAATGTGGAGCCCGGGTCCAGAATAGTTATTCGTAATCGTGCAGTTGATGATCTTCAAATACTCATCGGCGCTGCTCGAGGTGCACCATATACCACCGCCGTCGTTGTGGGCCACGACGCAATTGGTGAATGTCGGATTTGCATTGTTGAAGACATACACAGCCGCGCCCTCGGTAACTAATGCGTAATTATAGCACGCATCCGCCGCAAAAACCGTAGGCGCACAATCGCTTATGGCCATTGCGCCGCCCCTTCGGGTTGTCACATTAAATTGCATTACCGGACGAATTATATCGGAATCGAAACCGATCACAAAAAGCCCGCCACCATCGTGATAAGATTTATTCCAAAGCAAAGTGTCATCCTCGAACGACGAGCTTCCGGTGAGATATGCGCCGCCACCATCCTTCGAGCCATCGATAAGCTTGTTATTATAGATAAAGTTGCCGTCGATCCGGCAAAGCTCGTTCGCATCGACATAGATTCCGCCGCCGTTGCCGTATGACTTGTTATTCGTTATTGTGCAATGCATTACGTAAGTGCTTTTAATCGTTTGAACTCGAACGCCGCCGCCACCAGCACCTCCACCGATATTATTTGTGATGAGGCTGTTGGTAAGGCATAAAAGCCCGCTTTTGTTGGAAACAGCGCCGGGGTTTGTCGGACCATCCATAACGACACCGGAGATATGGCATCGATCGAGTGTGCATGCCGCCGCTCCCTCGAATCTCAGGCCGTCCCAGCCCGTAATAGTGTCGCCTTCGGGTCCTGCATATCTGAACCAAACCGAATCCACATGGTCCCCGAAGCATCGAGGGACACCGGCGACCAATTTCGATTGCGCTTCGACATAAAAGACCACGTCGTCCTCGAAAAGAATTTCACAACCGTATTCGATATATAAGCAATTACCGTTTCTAATCCGCACCGTATCTTGAATGATATAAGGAGAGAATTCCTTAATCCAGATGCCGCTCGGTATCTCGCCCTTAGCGACATAGGTGGTATCCGCGAAAGCGGTGAAAACCAGACATAACAAAACGA
>CAYNTG010000082.1:0-4257 GCA_964400105.1 uncultured bacterium | reverse complement strand
GCGGCATAGTTGCCGCCCCTTTTCGCTACGCATCCTTATTATTGCTACTCGACGATTCGCTCGGTCTCTAGTTCGAGTAATACTCGCCGGTTGACCGTCCTGCCCTCCGGGAACGAATTGTTTCCCAAGAGCAAGCGCTCTACCGTATCGCCCGTCCAATGGAGAATTTCATAAGGCTGAGATTCGCCATAACCCTTAGCCTCGAGCGTAACGTTCCTATCCGCAAACCATTTGTCGAGCTGCTCCTGAGAATTCAGTCCGAGCAGATATACCATATAGTTGCGAAGGTTTTCGAGTTCGCGCTCGGCCCTTAGTTTGGAAAGCGCGATGTTATCGTATTCCGGGCCGATGGAATCTGCATGGCCTGCAACGAAAGCGGTCACGCGCGTGTTTTCCTTTTCCGCACGCTCGATGAAACGGCGAGCGACATATTCGATGCGGGTCTCGAGGAACTTCGATTCCGGAACCTCCTCGTCGAACCTGAAGAGCACGATAACGAGACTCTCTATCCTCTTAGATTGGCGGGTAACCTGAATCTCCATCGTATCGGAGTATGTCAGAAATGTCTCGCCCATATTATCGCGGATATCGAGCTTCGCGAAATATTTGCGGTCGAAATCGAGAAGCTCACCGGCGTTGTCGCGCCAGTCCCATGCCAGACCGGATGGGACATCGCCTTTGCCATATGCCAATGTGCGAACGACATCGCCCTTTTCGTTGACGATAACCACACCGAAGCTATCGACACCGGCATCTACCGAGGCGTCGATCTGAACGAGATTCTCCTCTGCGCCCTCGACCTGATAGTCGGTGAATACCCTATCGCCGACCAATGGCCGCCAGATTACGCCCTCGGAGTTCGGGAAAACAAGGACCTTCTCGACCTCGGCTTCAGGCTCGAAGGAGGAGTGAATCCTGATGCGTTCGGCGAGGTCTTCGCCGAGCTGGTCGCGAAGATAACGTCCGATCTCCGCAGCTCTGACGAATGCGACATCGGCTTCCTGATTGTTGTCGATGTTGTAAAAACTCTCGACCAGGATGATCGCCTCGGGATTGCGCTCCAGAAGCGTCTGCATCGCGCCGATCTTGCCGCCGAGAGCGGTCTTGCCCTCCGCGCCGAGGCTAGAACCGATAGGAACCTCGACGAGGAAATCCATCCCCTCGGGGAACCATGCCGCAAGTTCGACGCGCCGGTTCTCTTCGGACATGAGCTTTTTATCCTCGAGGATAAACTGGCTCGTCAGGTCTCCCGCACGGGACTTGCCCATATAGTATCCCGTCTCCACGACCGTGAACTGAACGTCCGGTGCGCCGAATGCCTTCAGCTTATTGGCCACCGTGCGCGCCCTTCCGATAGCGAGGTCTTCTCTGTTCTCGCCCTGCTCGGATTCCTCGTCGTAGTAGCCGCGAAGATAGATCAGCACATTCGGATTTCCCTTAAGCCGCTCCGCAACCGACTTTAACATGGAATCGTATCGCGAATCGACGGCCTGCTCTTCCTTGTCGAAGAAGACGATCGGTATAAGCGGTTTCTCTTCCTGATAAAGCGTCAGTTTGCTTACCTTGAGCAGTTTGTCGCGCGGACTGATATTGCCCTCTGGGGTGAGGAATACATCGAATTCGCCCATGCCTATATTGTTACTTTCATCCTCTTCGGGCACCTTGCCGTGCGATTCCGGGATGCGGTCGCCCTTGTCGTCGATGCTCACGAAGATGGTATAATGTCCCTTGGCCGGTGGAAGCCATTTCCACGAGAGTCCAGTCCGTTCGGCCACATCGAAATTATATTTCTCGATTGGCACGGCGAGGTTCCATTCGCCGAGGGCATTTTGGTAATAGACCGCGACACGAACGTTGTTCTCGTCGATCTCGCCGCGATTTTCGACCGTCGTGCGGATTTCGACCTCGTCGCCGATGATTGCGCGCTTCGGTGTAATCTCCACGATGCCTTCCGAAACCTCCAGATCCCGGATCGGTTCCGGCGGAGGATCGAGCGTGAGGTTGAGCGCCACACGATGCGTGGTGAAATACTCGCTGCTCATCTCGTTAAGTGCCGGATACAGCACGGCGTAATCGAGGCCCCATCCGAGGCGCTCGCCGTAGTGCATATAGGAAAATCCCAGAGCCGCCTCGTCGCGGTTTAAACCGGCGCGAACGGCGAGGCTTTTGCCGAACCATTTCTCCAGACCGGCATGGATATCCATATCCGATTCGCCGTTGATCTCGCGCGTCGAATATTCGACCTCGACCGCCGGATGAAAGCCCTTGTAATGAAAGGCCAAACCGCCGCGAACGGACATCGGAAGCTTATCGGCATCCTCGCCCGAACCGGAGATCGAAATATCCGGCTGAAGTAGGTCTTTCACTACCGCACCGACGCTAAGCCATTCGACGGGGCAAAAATATAATCCCGCATCGGCCGAGTATGCCATGCTGTTTTCGCCTGCGCTGAAGATATCGTCTGTAGGATCGAAACGATAGAAATTCGATTCGTTGAATCCGCTGCGAATCAGCTTGAAATTCGCACCGAGCGAAAGCTGCGGGCCGTCCACGGTGCCGTAAAGGCGCTTGCCGTATCCGAGCGTAATCTGCATCTGGCTATATACATCGGAGAAATACTGCGCGAACGAGATTCCGTAGCTTCCGTATTCTCCATAAAGGCCGAGATGGTTCACAAAACCGGCGAAACCCTCGTTGAGTCCGTCGTCGTCGATGCCGAGATAAAGCCGGCTATAACTCGCGGTAAATGCGAGGTTGCGGAACGTCTCCATCGAAGCCGGATTCCATGCGGCGGAATTTGCATCCGAAGAGAGCGCGGTGTAAGCTCCGCCAGCCCCAAGCGGCCGTGCGCCCAGTTGATCGATCTGCCCGAAGGCCACCGAAACCAGAAGAGCCACCGCTATCGCTGCTATTAAGGTATTCCTGATTCTCATCATTCCTCCTATCTTGCGATGCTGATGGTCCCGGTGCACACCGTCTCGTCGTCCATCTTAATCAGGTAAATATATGTTCCCTGAGCAAGCTGTTCGTCGGCTGTGTCTGTGCCATCCCAGCGCCATTCTCCGGAGAGAGGCTGGTCGATGTCCGCGACCTGATTGTTTTTAAGATCGTAAATAAATATATGAATATCCGAATTCGCCTTGCGCATATTCGGGAACTGGAAGATGACCTCGTCGTTCACGCCTGCGCTGACACCCGGTGTGATCGGGTTTGGATAACGCTCGCATGGCGTCTCCGAAAGCGTGAATGTGAACGTCGTATCCAGCAGGTTCCCAGCGCAGTCCGAAGTAATCGGCGGGAGGTCCCTTACGATAAGTCGAACCGTAACCTCTTCGCCGTCTGCGAAAGTTGCACCGCAATCCTGAGCGGGAAAGCTGAACGTCGGGAACGACCAATCGGTGAATAGGTCGTCATAATCGATCGTAACCGTTCCGGCAGCGGTGGTAACCTCGACCGTAATCGACGATGAATCAATGGGAAGCATCGCATCGACGATGTCCATCGAGATGTCGAAATTGAACGCCGACACGTCCGGAGGGCTGGTCGGCGATTCGTTACTCATTACAGGAGGATCGAGATCCACGAAGAAATTCCAACAGAGTCTTTCCGACCAGTCCCCCAGTGTATCTGCGATACTGTCTATACATACCGCAACCATTCCGGTCGGATATGTGTAATAACCGCTTGGTCGGAAATATAATGTGTCGTTTTCGAGTTCAAGCTCTTCGTCTCCGAGGGTGAAGCTTTCGCTGTTCACCCAAAAAACTATCGTGTTTGTGTCGATAGCCTCTCCGCTGGTAAGCGCAATGTGGACCTCCTCGTCCTCGCATGTCGTAATAACGCTCTCCGGCGGTGCCAAAAGCTCCGGCACAGGCGGCGTCATTGCAAGCGAAGTCGAGACGTTTGCGATAAAGACAAAAATGAAAAGCAAGAAAACGGAGAATAGAAAATACTCTCCCTTTTGTGTCATATCAGCTCCTTTACCTTTGTGTGATAAATTTCGACAAAGAATTATACTCACAAATCGTTGAGATTCGATGCGTTGAATCTCAGCGATTCCCCAATTGAATATTTAATATACGAATTTAAATTCCCTCGCTATAAAAGTCAAGGGGAATTTAATATCGTCTTGTCCGGTAAAGGGACATGGTAACCCCCCTGTTTTATAATATAAGTGGTGATTGTGTCCAAAAGAACAGGAAAAATATTCTGATTTGGTTGAGCGGGCGAAGGCGAATCGGCCTTGTTGGATCAATT
>CAYNTG010000081.1:0-10684 GCA_964400105.1 uncultured bacterium | reverse complement strand
TTCTGTTGGTTTTCCTTCAACAAAAGCTGGCGCATCGGAATTTAAAGAAAGTCCAACAGCCTGCGCCCCGGCAATTGCCGATATCAGCGCCATGATTAATAGGACGATTGTTACTGCAATTCTATTTTTCATAATGTCTCCGATGTTTTTAGACCGCCGCCGCCGCTATTTCCACTTTTAAATATAGTCCGTCATTCGCCCGCTGTCAAGCGTCATTCCAAGAAAATGAATCATCCATGGCGCTTGTCCGCGCGGTATTCGTCGCGTTTTAGGGCAATCTCACCGTCCGGGCCGGCGCCGCCTCGCGGAGGGCCTGTAGAACGAGAAATCTCAAATGAACGATGGAAAGATTTCTTGCTACGCCCGAAACGACATGGCAAAAAACGAGATTGCCTGGGCCGGTCCTACGAACTGTTGAGGTAATCAATGAATTCTAATCGCCGGAAAACTCCTTGAGGCCGTATTTCTCGATCTTCCGATATAGCGTGCTCGCATCGATACCGAGTGTTTCTGCGGCCTTTATTTTCTTCCATCCGCTGGAGATAAGAACCCAGTAGATATAGGCCTTTTCGATTGTTTCTATCGTCGGAAGATGCTGGTTCATCAATGCCGGAATAAAATTTTTAGGTTCTATTGGCATTGAAATTTCCCTTATCGATTCGGGAAGGTGTTTCGGCTTTATCACATTCCCCTCGGCCATAAGAAGCGCGCGTTCGAGGGCGTTTTCAAGCTCACGGACATTCCCCTTCCATTCAGCATTTTCGATTATCCCGGCCGTTTTTTCGTCGAGAGTCTTAGGCATATCTTCTGTATTCGCGGCAAGTCTTTTCAAGATCGATTTTGCGATCGGAATGATATCTTCGCGGCGCTCGCGAAGTGGCTGGATATGAACGTGAAAGACGTTCAGACGGTAATAGAGATCGTCGCGGAATGTTCCATCGGCAACCATATCTTCGAGGTTCGAGTTCGTTGCTGCAATAAGTCGAACATCGATCTTCTTCGTCTGAGTCGCACCGACCGCCATTATCTCGCGTTCCTCGAGAGCGCGAAGAAGTTTGACCTGAATGGTCAAAGATGTCGTGCCGATCTCGTCGAGGAAAAATGTGCCCCCCGAAGCGGCTTCGAGCTGGCCGATCTTATCCTTGATAGCGCCGGTGAACGAGCCTTTTTTGTGTCCGAAAAGCTCGCTTTCGAGAAGCTGCTCCGGCACCGCACCGCAGTTTATCGCCATAAAAGGGCCATCGCTGCACATGGAAAGCGAGTGGATCGCTTTCGCTATAAGCTCCTTGCCGGTGCCAGATTCTCCGGTGATAAGCACCGAGCTGTCGGTCGGCGCTATCTTTTCAACCAAATTCTTCAATTCCTTCCCGGATTTGGACACCGTAACAAAATCGTCGAGTGCGCCTCCGCCGGTTCGGATCTTCTGGCGAAGGATACGGTTCTCGTCGCGAAGGCGTTTATTCTCAAAAGCTCGCGCGATAGCATATTTTACCTGACTGATCTCGAACGGCTTTGTTATATAGTCGAAAGCCCCCTCGCGAAGTGCCTCGACAGCAGTCTGAAGGCTCGCGTAAGCCGTCATGATAATAACCGTTATATTCGGGTTTATCGAACGAATCTTCTTCAAAAGCTCGATTCCCGATCCGCCCGGCATCTTGATATCGGAAATTACAATATCGAATTCCGATTCGGCGATGCGGTTCGTCGCTCCGCGAAAACTCCCTACGGTCTCGACATCGTATCCCTCCTTCGAGAGCATGATGTCGAGAAATTCCTGCATCGATTCTTCGTCGTCAACAATGAGAATTCGTCCTTCTTTGTCCTTTTGTTTCATTCAACTCCGCCTTTTAGCGCTGTAATTTCATCGACCCAGCCTTTCGCATTCACCATAGACCACGCGGTTTCAAAACGCTTGCCGTTTTCCTCGAACATGACATGAAGCATCGGCAATCTTCCGATCCTTCCCGCGAATTTGCGCACCGTATCTATTAATCTAATATTTTCGAGCGGAATTCGCAATCTTTTATCCGGTGCCCACATCCAAAAATGCAGCTCCGTTTTCGTCATCACAAGAAGCCCGTTTCCACGCAGATTTATTTTTTCGCCGGGAAATGACGCGCAGCTTGCGCCGTTTACCGATCTCACGACCTCGACACCGGGGTTGGCATTGCGCCACATCTTATCCGATCGACCGGCTATTCGCACGATCATCCAGATAAGAAAAATGAAAATAATCGTGCCGAAACCGACTGCGATTGCAATTATAAGACCGATAGACATATAAAACCGCCTAAAATTCCGCGCCGAGGCTCAAATGATGATACGGCTTCGGCGCAATTCCATCGATATCCGTTTTCCATGCGAGATCGTAGCTGAACAAAAACCACCAGAACCAGGCCCTCATGCCGACTCCGACGCCCATCTTGATATCCTCGAAACCGCTCCCCTTCCATCCGCGAAACTCATTCAGATCGGTTCCGGCGACCGCGCCGATATCCATGAAAAGCGCGCCGTTGATCCCGCCGAGCGTAACCGGCGGCATCCCCAGCTTGAGATACTGAACGAACGGGTATCGCAGTTCCAAATTCGCGATTGCGTATGTCTGACCGGAATATTCAAAATAGTCGTGTCCGCGCATCGGGAGGATCATTCGGGAGTAATAGACATCCGCGATCGAGTAGATATCGTCGTCTGCGATTCGCCAGTTGAGCCACGAGCTGCTTCCGCCGAGCCAATATATCGGTGTGCTTTTGCCCCTCGCGGCACCGCCTGCCAGCCTCATCGCAAAACTATACCCATCTCCGAAATGAACGTATTTTCGAAGGTCGAATTGCCCGGCGTAAAAATCCATCGAGCCTTCGCTCACCTTAGGCACATATTCCGCAGCAACCTTCAGGCGCGAACCCTCGAGCGGACCGGTGTTTCCCCATAGCGTATTATCGTGAACCGCGCCGCAGGAAAGCCGCATGTTAAACGGCGTTTCGTCGTCCGGCCATTCTGTTCCGCTTGGAATACCGACGAACTCGCGCTTAATATGCATCGCTTCCGCCGCAGCCTCGATCCGGTCGAACTGGCTGAAAGGGTATCGAATATCCCCGCCGAAACCGATGATTCGGTCGGAGAAGATGCGGTCGTTATTATCCCAAAAATAATCCATATAATGATAAGCCATTACGCTGCAATCGATTCGCCGGGAGAGATAGAGGTAATTCGCGTATATCGTCGAGTTTTCTATATCGTCCAGAAGATCGAAAACAAGCGTTATCCGCTGGTTCCCGAGTATATCGGAGAAGCTGAGATACGTTTGACCGACGAACCCGTAATATGTATCGAATCCTACTGCACCTGAGACGAGATCGAAGGAGAATTTGGGTGTATATTTTTTTGCTAAGCTATCGGGTAATTCTTTTTGATCCAGACTATCGGACTCGAAACGGTAGCTTCGAAGGTCGCCGTCGAAACGCGGATATCTCTCCGGCCCTCCCAATTCTTTTTCGTAGATGCACATCGTATCGCGTCCCGCGAAATATGGAGTTTCGATTATCGAGTCGCTCGAAGCGAAATCGGAGTAGTAATAGAGGTCGAATCCGCCGTCGAAATAGGCCGAGAAAACGATGCCGCTGCCGTCGGGGTCCCATGTCGGTGTGAAAGCGCCGGAAAGAAGATCGGTATATGGATTCCGCTCACCGGTCGAATCGAGATCGGCAATCCAGATATTCCGAACGCCGCCGCGCTCGCTGGTGTATGCGATTTTCCCGCCGTTCGGCGAGAATGAAGGGGCATCGTTCCCGAGGCCGTCTTCCGTGAGCGGCTCGAAACTCTTTTCGCGAATATCGTAAATCCAGATATTGTAATCGCCGTATGAAAACTCCTCCACAGCTAAATCCTCGACCATCTGAGCGCTGTTGCCGTCGATAATCGAATCGGATTTTCCGCCGTCGATCGGTCGGTCGCTGGAGAACGCGATATATCGGCCATCGGGCGAAACCGACGGCATCTTATCGTCCCAGCGGTCGTCGGTTATCTTGATAGGATCGGAATCGTCGAAATACGCCATATAGAGATCGGATCGGTCGCTTGAAAGCGCGGAAAAGACGATCATGCTGTCATTGTGCATGAAAGCTGGCGATGATATTTCTCGAAGGTTTTGAAAACTCATCGTTCGAAACAGCTTCCAATCCTTCGTTCGAAGAATTGCAATCTCGTCGTTCCCTCCGTGCTTGCGAGAAAACGCCAGATACCCGCCGTCGCTGGAATATCCCGGGCGGCTGCGGAATGGATGAAAGCTCTCTGCAGCACCGCCTCGCTGGCCGCGAGCGACCCTTTCAAACTTCTCTTTTATCACATCCACAACATAGAGATCGATATAATCGTCTCGATCCGATAGAAACGCGACGTGCTGGCCATCCGGCGAAAATGCCGGCATGACATTGAAATAGGATCTTTTCTCGGTGTGATCGGTGATCGCCTCGGCGATATCCATCGGGCGCTGACGGATGGCGTATTCCGGGAAATACTCGCGCTTTTTGGTTTCGAGCCAATCCTCGTAAAGCTGCTGCTCGTTCTTTCCGATAGCCGCTTCGAGAGCGGCGTCAGCGGTGATATGCACCTGCCCTTTTCCAATAATCTCGCCCACCTTGCGACGCCCGTAACGCCTTGCGATATAGCCGACTACGCTCGCGCCCTCTTTGTAAGCGAGAAATCCGGAAAGATACGGAAGCGGCACGACATAATCGTTGAGAATGGCATCGCGAAGATACATGTCGCTTTCGACATCCCAGCAGATCGACTCCCACTCGCTTATCCCCTCGGCGAACCAGAGCGGAATATTGAATATTCGATTCGAGGAAGTAATTCCGATAGGGCCGCGCCCGAAAAGCCTGTCGAATACAACGCTATGTCCCATCTCGTGGACGAGGACATGGCGGAAATCCTCGTAGCTGCCGTTAAACGGAAGCACCACGCGCGTCTTGAACGACTCGGTAAAGCCGCCGATACCCTCGCCGAGGATGGACATCGTGATATTCGTTTCCTGAAAATCTCCCGGCGAAGGATATATTATCACCGGCACCGGCTCGACAACGACGTGGCCGAGGTCGTCGGAGACTATCTCGTAGGCATCCTCGAGAATATCTGCCGCAAAGCGTGTCAAATCCTCATAGCCCGCCTGATAGAACATAGTAAAATGTTCGACCTCGAAATAGAGCCAATCCTGCCGGGCGTATTGGACCTTGTTTCGCCCGAAAGACTCGGCGAACATTGCCCCTGCAACGACGAAGACCGTAATAACTATCGTATATAATTTTTTAATGTTCATTCGGATATTATTTTATTAAAAGCACTTTTCTTGCCGAAACGGTCTCATTATTGGAGATTTTTATAAAATACACGCCGGAACCGATGGAGGGGGGAGGGTTGCCAGATGAATTCGCGAACCGTAGGGGTCAACCGGTGGTTGACCCGCTTTCGTTTCACCATCAATCCGTAAATGCAAATCGCATTGACCCGTTGTCGGATGTATAAACATCGATGTTCACCATACGCGGGCGACCCACCGGGTCGCCCCTACGACCCGTCGGTGTCGTGGTGCGTGTTGTTGTTCTTCGGTGGCATTTTGCCCTCCTTGGGTTAGGTTAAAAAATGATATTCGTCGTGTTCCCAATTCTCCGGATTTTCGTGAATGTATTTACGAATATTATTCAAATCATTCTCCGTCCGGATTACGTGTTCATAATAATTCCGTTGCCATATCGGCGATTTATCGCCGGTTAATTTCCAAATGCGCGATGTTACCGCCGATTTATAACCCCGGATAAATGCACCCAAATTTTCCGATGGTGATTTTGGCATTCCATCGACCCGTAGGGGCCAACTGCGTTGGCCCGTTTTCGTTCCACCATCAATCCGTGAATGCAAATCGCGTTGACCCGTTGTCGCGGGTTGTTCGCAAATTTGCGAAACGGGCGTATGCAATACGCCCCTACGTCCGGACATCTCAATATCATCAGGTTTGATTATAATTATTCCATGAATATGGTTCGGCATAATCACAAATTCGTCAATTTCAACATTATCGCGAACATCGCCGGTTCGCATCCATTCGTCGCGCGCCATCTCGCCAAAATTATTCAAAACAACCTCGCCATTCAAAACCTCGCCAAAAATGGGTTTGCGATTGGCTGTGCAAACCGTTACGTAATAACCGCCACCCGTCGAATAATCGAAATCGACCAATCGAGCAGAACGCCGCACCGGTTTATAATTTGAATTAGTCATAATTTACCAACAAACCCGTATTCATTGTTCCGTAGGGGTCAATTGCGTCGACCGCCTACGCTTCCTCATTAGATCAGCCTTCCGACTCATTTTGCTTTCCTTATTAAAATTAAAAGAAAATTTCTGTCCAAACATCGTTGAAAAGCCTTCCGAAATGGACATTTCCGAATTGAATATCGGCGTATTTTTCTTTCATGGATTTCATGCCCTGATATAAATGTTGTGAAGATATGCCATATTTTATTGACATCGATGCCTCAGCAAATGCGGCTAATTTATCGCAAAGCAGAACAAGAACGCCGTCCGTAGGCTTGAATTCCTCCCTGTTTTTATCGCTATCAATAAAACGGGTAATTTTAATTTCCCCGTCGTCTTTTCTATCCGGTTCTTTTAATTCGCCAACGATTTCTGTATTACCACAATTACTTATCCTATTCTTAAACTGGTTTTCCAAAAAGTATTTAATTTCTTTCTGCCAATTTTCGTTAGGAGAAAACAAAGGTATTATATTTTCATCGATTTCTTTTCTCTCATATTCTTCGAGGAAATCTTCTATCTCCAAATCCCTTTTCAAAGGCGATATTATATCGCGCGTAAATACTTCTGGTAAATCATGAAATAATGCGGAAAAGAAATTATGATAAATACGAGATTCAACTTCTATCCCATTTTCTAAAGAACATAGGTAAACTAATATTGCGACAATAAACATATGACCAAGAACAGTTGTTTTAGGAATTCTTACTGTTTGTGACCACCTTTGTTGAAATCTAAGCTGGAAACAATGGTCGAGAAATTTCAATAATGCAAAGTCCTTAAATGAATTTTCGAGGTCATCAATTGTTTTAATTGGAGTATAATAGTAAGGTTTCATCCGTTCGATCATTCTTTTTTCGGTTTTTTCAAAGCCTTCTAATTTAAGGTTATTGGGCCTTATTACTCTTAAAAATTCCCAAAGAGTAGAAAAATCATGGCCATATTTGAGAATTTGTTTTTCTTTCTTAGAATACTCCTCATTGAAAAAATATTTTCTACACCTCTCTCTTAAACCCTCTTTCCCTATCTTGCCGAGTTCTCCCTCTAATTTTCCAAATACAAATTTTAGCAATTCTTCTCTTTTATCTCTGAGGATAGCTTCGAAAACTTTGGGTTTTAAATCGGTGATCACAATACGCTCAAGATATTCGAAAATCATTCCTTCGATAAGTTTTTGCCATTCGAAAC
The DNA here is from genome assembly GCA_964400105.1 of uncultured bacterium. Lineage (GTDB taxonomy): Bacteria > UBP14 > UBA6098 > UBA6098 > UBA6098 > CAYNTG01. The sequence goes on along the minus strand of CAYNTG010000081.1, from coordinate 3,184 downwards.
CTTTTAGTTCTTCGGTTGGCTCTTCTCTTTTAATAAAATTAGCATATATGTATGCTATACATGCCTTGTGTGCTTGTTTGTCCAATTCGGTTAACTCAATTGGCCTTATGTGGTCGTTCCATCTTTGGATACAAGCCCCTTCACAGATAGTTTTAATTAATTTTCCGCTAATCATTTTCTCTCTTTCCCCCGCCCTCCGGCGGTGTGTTTTATAATCTTTTTAAAATCTCCCATTTCCAATCTAATAGATTAATGCCGTAAAATCAAGCAGAAACCGCAAACCCTTGCGACCCTAGTGTCCGATAATTTCGATTTTTCGATTGTAGGGGCGAGGTTTCCGCGCCCGCCGTTAAATCCACGGAAATCGTTTTTCCATATTCGTCAAATGCGGGACGGGAACCCCGTCCCCTACGGGGATTTCCGCACGCAAATTAAAACAATTCAAAGAACGAAATCTATTTCACCGCCCCGTGGGTGGGGTTATTTCAAATACACGACCCGCTTCGTGCAAACGGCTGAAGCCGTCTGTTGCGGTGCTCTCGCCCGGACGAGATATATACCGCCACTATTTGAATTCCTGCACCCAGCCGTCGAGACCGGATTTCTCGAATGCCGCGAGTGCAGTCTTCCATTCATCTGAATCGATGCGACGATTCAAATCGGGCATATCGACAGCTTTATATGCAGGAAAATACTGCGTCATCAGTGATACGTGCGTTTTCGGTGATATTTCATTGCGAAGAAAATCGAGCGCAGATTCGGTTCCGGCCAATCCGCCCGGAAGCACGAGATGCCTCACGAGAAGCCCCCGCGAGGCGATCCCGTCGCGTGCGATATCGAGGTCGCCGACCTGCCGATACATCTCGATCAGCGCTGCGCGATTCACCTTTGGATAATCCGCCGCATTGGAAAGACGCAAAGCCACATCGCTATCGGAATAGCGAATATCCGGCATATAGATATCGATAAGCCCGTCAATCCTCCGAAGCTGGTCGATGGAGTCGTAACCGGATGAATTATATACGATTGGAATACCGAGGCCTAATTTACGCGCAGCAGGAATAGCTACCTCGAGTGCCACCGTAGCATGGGTTGGCGTAACGAAATTTATGTTATGCGCGCCGCGACGTTCCAGATCGAGCATAGTTTCGACAAGCGTATCGAGATCGATCTCGCGGCCGTGATTCAGTTGGCTGATAGGATAATTCTGGCAAAAAACACATGAAAGATTACATCCGGTAAAAAAGATCGTCCCGGAGCCGCGAGAGCCGGAGATCGGAGGCTCCTCTCCATAATGCAGATTTGCGCTCGCGAGCTTTGGAACCGGCGTGGATCGGCAATATCCCATCGAAGAAAAACGATCCGTGCCGCATCTGCGCGGGCATTCGCAGCACGACCGGAGCCGCTTTATCTGTTCATCGTCGAAATCGATCATAGCTTTTATACCGATTAAAAAAAGGGCACGAATCTCCGTGCCCGTTAAAATTCCATTCTATGGAAAAGCTACCCCTTTTTCCATTGACCCCTTCGAAGAACATAGACCTGTTTGATTCCCCTGCTTGTGGAGAATGTTGACCACAAACCCTCGCCCATCAAAGGCCCGGCAAGAAATAGCGCACCGAAAAGCACGACGAACTCCATCTCGCCCAAACCGGTTTCCCATCGATATTTTGTGGAGGCGATGATAAAAAGCGCGGCAAAAACGATAATTACCACCGAAATCACTATCGAGAGTATCCCGGAAAACCATGCGCGAAATCTGCCGTGATCGAACTTCTCCGCAGCGAATCCCTGCGGCTTATTCCGGCTCATCTTGAACGCGAAAAACACCGGCCCGAGTGCGATAAATAACCCGAGGACGATCCCGAGTATTGCGTTGAACTCCATATCGTATTGCGCGGAATCGGGATTGATGCCGGTAATCGTGCGGGAGGATAATAAATAATAATAAGAGCGCGCAAATTCGACGGCGAACGAGATTCCGGCTCCAAGGCCGAACCACGCAAACATTCGGCGCTGCCAGTTCTCCTTGCGACGGAAAGCCTTTTCCTCGTCTGGATAAAGCGGAACGAGAATCGTTGGATCGAAATCGAGCATCGGAGCCTTTTGATTTTAGTTATGTTACTTTAATTATTAATCCTATTTAGTGAAAACGTCAACCGCTTTTTTATATCCAACGTCGATTGCATTATGAATTTTTTCTTTTCTAACATCCAGAATACCGATAAGGTTTGGTGGAGGTTCGATGATATTGAGTTTGATATAACGCAATTCTTTGAGAGGAAACTTTTTTTTCCTTTCGAGTCGCCACATAAGAAGATTCTCAACGAAATTAACGTCACCTTTCATCGAGCGCCACATCAGAATATCCTCGTTTATCGCCTCGCAGTTCGCAATATCGACACGCACCATCTCCGCTTGCGCAAGTCCGATGCTCCTTATGCTCGTCTCGACTATCGATTCGAATCGTTCTTCGGTGGACCAATCGGAAAGCGGTTTGCAAAGTATAACGTCGATTTCATCCACCCCAGCTTTTATAGCCGGTCCGAGAGGGTTTGTCGCCAGCACACCGCCATCGACGAACTGCTCGCCATCGATCTCCATCGGCGGAAATGCCCCGGGTATCGATGCCGAGGCGAGAAGCCAATCGATAAGCGGCTCGGAAAACTTATCGCATTCGACAACACACCCCTTCCGAAGATCGACCACGGTGAAATAGAAATCCGTCGGCGAGGCCCGAAGCTTCTCGATATCGAGTTTCTCCTCGAGTAATTTTCGAAGCGGTTTGAATGAAAACAAACCTTTATAAAACTTGGGATTACCGGTGAATACATCGAAGAATGAATTCATACCCGACCATATTTCATATAGCTTATCGAAATCTTCTTGTGCAACTAAAGCACCGGAAATCGCGCCGATGGAAAATCCGGTCACCACATCGTATTGCCTGCCGAGGTCGCCGATAAGGTGCTTTAACGCGCCGATTTGGAACGAGCCACGCGTTCCACCGCCGCTGAGCATCAATCCGAGCTTCTTATTTTTGTCTTCGTTCGTATCCATTTTTTCTCCAAGTGTAGTAGCGCGGTCTCCGCGCCAGTCCGATAACGGGTCGGGAAACCCGACCCCTACGTCATTTCAAATATACGACCCTCTTCGTAATATTCTCATCCCCGAATTTCGCCCG
>CAYNTG010000080.1:0-11018 GCA_964400105.1 uncultured bacterium | reverse complement strand
ACCCGGAACGGCGTTTCATTCAAGCTCGATCGCCGCATCGGCCTCATATGTCGGCATTGCCGACATATCGTGACAGCAACCGAAGAAAACACGTCTATGCGCGGAAGTATGGAGGCTCGCGGAGGCCTTTAGTAATTAACCTAACTCGATTAAATCTTGTGGCCGGAGCCGTCTGCTGTCCGTGGGACCATTACCCGCCGATCATGTCTTTCTTATACTGCGCAACGGCGATATCGGCCCGACGAGTGGGTTCCGGAAGGCGATATTTCGATGTGCAGGCGAGCGCAAATTCCGTAGCCCGTTCAACGTCTATTCCATTGCCGGGCGAGATAAACATCGGCTTGACATTGTCGCGGGTTCGAAGAACGCTGCCGATGATCGTTTTATGATATAATAATGGAACGCGTTCCCCCTTTTTTGAACCGACTTCATCGTATTTTCCGACTAATCGACTCTTTGCGCATCCTATTGTCGGGATTTCGAGGAAGAGTCCGAGATGGCTCGCAAGCCCGATTCCCCGATGATGCGCGATCCCCTGTCCATCGACGAGAACGAGACCGGGTGGCGATTTCACCTGCCGAAATAGTTTTAAAAGCACCTCCAACTCGCGGAACGAAAGGTATCCGGGGATATACGGAAGCCTGATCTGCGCGACGGCGTTGAATATATCGATCGTCTCCAATTCCGGGAACGACAAAATCACGAGAGAGCCGAATGCCCTGTTCGTTTTTTTGTCGAAAGCGACATCGCAGCCGGCAACGATTTTGACATCCTCGGGCGATGGCCCTCCATCGACGACAACATTTTTTGCGAGATCGAGTTGAATCGAACGCGCCTCCGCAAGGTCGATATCGAACGAATGAAGTTCATTAATCCTCATAATGCTTTTTTCCAAAATCCGGAAGGATCGCCTTCAATTCGGCGATGGCTAATTCGCGATGGCTCCCCTCCCAATATATCCTTCCGCAATTCGAGCACCTTCGGAATCGCTCGTGTGTCAAAAAGGTGTAGCCCGGCACCTCGCTTCGAACGGTCTCCTTCGGGACATCGACCACCGCTCCGTTGCACTCCGAACATCGACCGCCATAAAGCACCGGCTCAATATCGAATTTTGTGATAACCTCTGCAAGCTGCTCTCGAATCTCCTGCGATTCGACAAAATAACCACTTCCACGCGCCCTCGACGCAAGCTCGTTATCCCTTGTAAGCAAAATCCTTTGCTCGGAAATCGCCCTCGCCAAAAGCGGCGAATCTTCGCCGTGCCTATCGTAAAAAACATCGCAACCGAGAAGGCGAAGCCATCTTGCGAGCCTTCCGAGCATCACGTCTGCGACAAACCTATTGCAAGGCTTATCCATCAGAATGCATACATCAATGATAGATGCCAGTTGCTGTTCGGAGACGATTCTTCCCTATTCAAAATCTGGTATCCATAATCGAATCGGATTGGGCCGACCGGCGTGATTATTGCCAGACCCCAGCCCGCGCTTCCGCGAAAATCGGATATTCCGAACGCCTCGGCGTGGTCCCAAACATTGCCGACATCGAAGAAGGCGTGCCCCCATAGCTGCCATATAATCGGCGAGCGCAATTCGACATTGCCGAGAATGGATAGCTTACCCCCCAATGGATCGCCGGACGAGGATTCCGGGCCGATAGAACGCTCACGCCACCCGCGAACCGAATTCGCGCCGCCCAAAAAGAACCTGTCGTGGATAAGCACATATTCGCCCTTCCGCCAGTTACCGAGGACGGAGCTTTTTCCCCTTAAAGCGAGAACCATCCTTTCGCGAAAACTGAAATAGCGGCGATAATCGGCGATAAGCTTCGTATAACTTTTATCCCCACCAAGAAAATATCCGGCCAACTCGGTCTTGCCCGAAAAATAATATCCCTCGGTCGGCACGAGAAGATTGTCCCTTCGGTCAACGACGATAGAATATCCGATGCTTCGCGTGAAATATTGATCCTGATCGGCAAAGATCTGTTCCTCTAATTCAGGATCGCGAACATCGTAAATATCCGCGATCTCGAACGTGAGATATACGGTATGAGAGAGATCGTTGCTCGGCCTCTGCGATGCGCTTAGGTTGACCCCGACGAGTTGCATCGTATATTGAGGAATCTCCGTCGAATTTCCCGGCTCGTAATATGGATTCAATGTGATCGGAATTTTCCTGCCGAATGTATATGGCTCGACGAACTTGAGGTCTATTCGGTTGCCGAGATTATCCCATTGACCGAGTATCTCGCCGAGGTTATCGCCGCTCGTGTTCAGCTTCCAATCGGAGGAGAACTCGACGGATAACTCCCTTCCGGTGCCAAAAAGATTTCGATGCCCCCACGAAGCGCCTAATTGAGCCACGAAATCGTAAGTCCCGTCGCTGCCGGCACCGATCGAAGCGGTGGTCCATCGTGGAGCCTTCTCCACAATGGTAATATTATAATCGATAGTATCGGGTTGTAAAGAATCGTTCGACGGTTCCATCGCCACGACGGAGAAAAGTCCGGTTCCATAAAGGGATTCGCGGCTTCCCCGAACCTTGCTCGCATCGAACGGTAATCCCCTCCAAAACTTCAATTCACGCTCGACTACTCTATTATTGGTAAGCTTGAGACCAGCTATCGCAAAGTCGCCGAAATAAGCATATTTATTCGGATCGATCGTATATCTGGCATAGGCCTTATTATCCGCCAGCTTGCCGTAATCCAAAACAGCAGTGGCATAAGGATGCCCCCTTTTCTGCATAAAAAGGCGAATTTTGCGCTCGTCGGATAAAAGCGATGCTGGGTCGATCGGCTCGCCGATGTGCGAATCGAGTATCTCGATGATTTCCTGGCGCGAGAAAGTCGCCGGTATCACACCATCGATAGAAAGGCTGTCGAGAATATAACGCATGCCTTCATCGATGAAGATATTGATATAAACACATTCGCCGCTCTCGTCGAAATGCGCGTTGGCATTGACCTCGACATCGAGAAAGCCGTCCGAGCGATAGTAATCCTCGATGATCTTCAGGTCTTTTTCCAATTGACGTGGTTTAAAGAACTCCTTTTTCCCCAATATCCTTTGATACCATGGTGTTTCGCTGGTGCGAATCAATTTTTTTATCTTCCATTCCTCGATGGTTTCGTTGTCGAAAACAGCGATGCCGCAGACACGCGGCTGCGCTAAAATCGCGGTCGTTAATAGAAGAATCGGCAGTATTTTCGTTTTCAGTATTCCCATCTGAATTTCAGATCGAGTCTGTAACTATCCTTATCCTTTTGTCCGGCTTCGCGCGTTCCCTCGATGAAGATGTGATCGGTGATCCGGTATTGCAAATTGATAATATCCTCGGCGGTTTCGTCGAAGGATAGCGAGCGCGTATATTTCAAATATAATTTATCGGTAAGATATTTCCCTATCGTAACATTCGCCTGCGAAAAGTCGAAAACATCCTCGTCGGAAGGCTCGAACTCGAATGTCTCGACGCCGAGCGTCTTTCGCGCCATGGTCTCCATCTCGCGCGATATATAGCTTTGGATAACCTGCGGAAGTCTTTCCTCGATCACCGAACCAACCTCGAATCCGGTGGTATCGCTTCCATCGCCACCGGTTCGGAATGCGAGAACGGAGAGTATCTGTCGCTGATCGAACGGCAGTCTTTCTCCGTTTTGATCCTCCGCGTAAAGCTCGATCTCCGGGACATCGAGGTCGCCGGTTATATGAATCACGACCCGTATCTGCTCGACACGCGAAACGGCTCGTATATCGATCGTCGGATTGATCCCCTCGAGCGTCCGAAAATCGATGTCCCCCTGTTCGATCTTGAACGTCTGCCCATAGAAGAAAACCTTGCCGCGTAGAACATCGATATCGCCGTAAAGCGCGAGCCGTTCGTTTTCCGTGAGGATATTTATCTTTCCGCCGAGTTCCGTTTCGAGGAGATTCGTGTTGATATAGACGTTCCTCGGCATATCGATAACGATATTCAGGTCGAAAGGGATTTCTCCCGTTCCGCCGTTGCCGCCCGTTTCGAGCTGGACGATATTGGCATAATCGACGTTCACATTCCCCGAAATTTTCATCTTCCGGTCGAAGCTGAGATTCAGATCCGCACCGAGACGGGTGAAGATGCCGTCATCCGGGAAGTTTAATGGCAATCGCTCAAGATGAAGGCGTATATCGGGTTTCGGGGATGTCGGTTCAAAAAAATCGATCAAACCTTCAAGCTCGAAATTGCCGTATTCCTTTTTCCTGCGCGTAAAGAGGCGCTTCACCCTCGCCCAGATGGATTTGCTGTCTATCGGTAGAGCGCCGATCACTCCGGAAAGCGAGTCCACATATAGTTTTTCGCCATCGAGCGTCATCCGAACACAAAGGCTTTCTATCGGGTCGGCGAGATCGCGCATAACGAGAACGCCGTTATTCCATTCAAATCTGCCGTCGGCGAAGATGAAATCCCTGTTGCCGGCCACGAAGAGTGTCAAATCGTAAGGCCCAACCGCAGAATCCACCTCCACGAGGAATGCGTGTAGCGCATCGATGCGATCTCCACTGCCTCCGACCTCGACCGAGAACGGCTTATCGTCGGCGGACAGATCGACCCATCCGTTCATCGTATATTTTTCGGTTTTCCTCGACACTACAAACGGTTCGATCTTGAGAACCCCACCGTGGATCGCCCCCTCCGCTTCGGCTTTTTCCCATCTCAAATCGCCGGTAACTAGATCGTCTATGGCGAGAGAAAAAGTTCCCGTGCCGCCCTCGACATCGCTCGATGTCGAATAGAAAAGCGATCCGTTTATCCTGCCGTAAATATCCCTCGAACCGACGATATCGCCGAGTTCGCCATATCTTAAATCTTTGAATGATGCCTTAAGGGAAATGCCGTCGCGGTCGCCGCGAAAATCCTCGACCACAAGATTTCCGCCGAGAGCACTCGCCAGAAGCGGAGACGCCTCGATATTTTCGCCGAGAATACTCACGGTAAAAGTCGATTCGAGGACGACCGGTTTGCCAAGAAAAATGAGTTCGAGTCCCTCGGCCTGAATGCCTATCGAATCCTCGTCGATATAAATCTCCGCGATCCCCTTGACGGAAAGTGTATCGCCCCAGATTCGTAGCGGTTTGACATAGAAGCGATTGCCGTGAATCTCGACATTGGTCATAAGGGAATCGAACCCGAGACCGGCTATCGATCCCCCGGTAACGATATAGATATCTCCGTGCGGAAACGTTGCCAGATCATACATCGTGACATCCCCGACCAATCGGTCGTGCTGAAGAAATGCCGTAACCAGCGAATCGCTCATGATATCCAAACTCAGGATCGGGTTATCGACCGTGCCGAGTATCTCGCCATTTTCGAGTCGGAGCCTTCCACCGACAACATCCTCGATACCGAACCACGAGGCAATCTTTGCGACGTCCCGCGCCCAAAGTCCAAATTCGATAAATATCTCGCCGTCCATGACGATAACGCCTGTGAATGTGAGGAAATTGCCGCCCGTCAAGACCTCGAAACCGGGATAGAAGCGCACCGAATCCGGCGAAACGAACAGGCTTCCAGTCACCTCGTCGAATGGAAATCCCAGAATCTCGCCGGCATCGAGGTCTCCAAAAATCGACAACATAACGCTCTCGTCCAGGATTGTCCCCTCGATCCTGGTTTCACCTGTCAATCTCGATGGAAGTCCGCTATCGACCATAAAGGCATTGAGATCCAAATTCTCCGCAGAACCATGAATAGATAATCCTATGGATCCACCGCTTTTATTTTTGGTAAAATCTAGCTGAATGTCAGCATCTACGGATGCGCCCCATGCCTCGCCGCAAAGATTCGCCAGCACGAGCCGCTGATTTGCAAAAACCAAATCGGTTCTTACATTGCCGGCGGGAATATCGAAAATCTCACCATTGAGGAAAATATTGCCGGATACGGAATCGCCCCTTCCGCCGAGATCGATTTCCAAATTCCCGTTGCCGACCAAAACATCGAGGCCGAGAAGCGAATCCACCTCGACCAGATCGACGGTTTCGCCACCGCCTTTGAAATGCCACTCGACCGGATCAAAATTCGTGATAGCGCCCTCGACATCGAGATTCGTTCGATTCAAAGTGAGCAATAGGTCGAGCGCAATACCGTCGTCATAAACGATGCTGCCCTTTGCACAATTCACTCTCCCGCGCCCCGGCAAAAAAGCGCCGATGGAATCCGCAACGAGGATAATCGCGCCGCGCTTCGTCTCCATCGATCCGATATACGTGAAATCCTCTGCCGAAAATCCGCCGGTTCCGAATTCGGCACGGTCTATGAATAGACTGTCTATCCGAATATTTGGAAGCTCGCTTTTTTCTGCGGATTCGGCATCTTCTGAAACCGGCTTTTCATCGCCTGCTTTCGCCGGAGTGATAACGATCTGCGGTCTGTAAAGAGCTATCATTTGCGCACGCCTTCCCCGGATGGAAAACTCGGATCGAAGCGAATCGAATTCCACGGAAATACCCTTATCAGGTATGGAAAGCTCAAGCCCATCGATATATAAATTATGTCTGCTAAAACGTAATCGGTCGAAATCGACCTGCGCATCGATACCCGCAACTCGAAGGATCGAACGGACGGAAAGCCTTTGCATGGGCAAGAAGAAAAGCAAGGAGATACAAAAAAGCACGAAAATAAAAATCACCGCAAAAATTGCGATAATCCATTTTTTCGCTCTCCTTTTTCGTGTCCCTATTTCCTTTTTTTCGCCCAATCAATCCTCCGCCTTGAAGTAAGTCCAATGGTGATTGATCAAGAAATTCGCCATGGAGGCGAAACCGACGCCGATAATATTCGCGATGGCGTAATTTATTCCGATATGGCCGCTGAGAAAGAGCAGTATCGGATAGTTCACGCCATAGGAGGTCGCGCCCGCAGTCAGGTTATACTTGAGCATTCGTTTATACCACACAGTGTTTCTTCTGTCACGCCATGTCCACGAATCGTTGACAGCCCAATTGCCGATAATCGATACTTCGATAGCAATCGCGCTGCCGAGCCATGTCGGCAGTCCGACATCGCCGACAAGAATCATCAAAAGCCCTTGATTTATGATGAATCCAAATATTCCGACGAGACCGAATTTCCACCCGCGCTCAAGATATTCACGGACCGGTATATCCAAAACACCTCCAAATCCTGAACGTCGTAACTGGTTTGTTTCCCTTCAAAGGCCGAAGCGTATCCGGAGCGGCGACGCTATCGAAATGGCTTGTGAGAATCCCCACGTCGCGTAACGGCTCGCGGGAATCCGCGACAAATATGCAGTCGCGCCGCAGAAGATCATCGGTGTTCGTCCAATATGTGTAATTCAGGCCGTGAAATCCGAAAATCTCGTTCGAGTGAGTCTCCGGTCTGCCGGCGATATAAAACCGCAGCTCCGAGGGAACCTTATATCCCCATCCGGCTACGAATGTGTCCTCGTTCATATCATCGCGCGCCGAGTCCACGACCGCCGCGACCTCCCTCCAGCCTTCCCAATATGCCGCCTCGCCGGTCAGCGGGATTCCCGGAACTAGGACGAGCACATATAGCACCACCGTCTCCACCGCACCGATAATCGCTGCCCATTTCAAAAATCCCTTGCCGCGCGCTCTTTCGATAAACATTCCGATAAAGGCCATAAGGCCGGTAATATATGCCGGTGCCAGCCAATTCATCTTAACCCAATATCGAAGCGAAACGAGCGTGAAGAACGCAATAATCGGAATGCTGAATGCCGCGAGATATAAACAATCAAAATCTTTTTTGCGGAAAAGCCCTCGAATCGATGCGCGAGCCGAAGCCCATATTACACCCGCGAAAATGAGCGGGCTGACAACCGCAATCTGCGAACCGAGCATTCCGCCGAAAAGGTCCAACCGCCATCGGGACAACTCGCCGGCCCTTCGCGTCGATTGGAACGCGAAACTCGCCCATTCGTGATTCGCGTTCCATATTATCTGGGGTAAAAATGCGACCGTCGCGGCGACCAAACCGATATATGGCCACGGCGATTTCAGATGCTCGCGACCACTCTTCGAGAAAATCAAAACTATAAGGAATCCCGGCGCGAGAAATGCGGCCGTATATTTTGACAGCATCGCTAAACCACATGCGAGACCGGTCAGAATCCACCATGTTTTATGATTTTCGGTTATCGTTCGATAACCTAAATAGACCGCGAGTGTCCAGAAGAAAAGCAACGGCGGGTCCGGCGTTAGAACGCCGCTTCCGATGCTGAAAAGCGGGGTAACACCTGCCAATACCGCAACCCAAAACCCTGCACGCCCACCCCAAATCCTTCGGGCGAACTCGAAGATAAGCAATAAGACACCGAGGCCGCAAAGCCACGGCCCAAAACGGATACCAAACGGATTATCGCCGAAGACCGCCGTCGTTACGCGGGCTATATATGCATGAACCGGCGGATGATCGAAATATCCTATCGCCGGATGTTTGGCATATTGCCAGTAATAGGCATCCTGTGGAGTGAGATCCATAGCGGGCAAGACGGCTATCCTGACCGCCGAAACGACCAGGATAAAGATAAGCGCCCAATTCGACCAATTGGTTCGGTTATCGGTCAAGCCTTGTCTCGCTTTTGGAGAATCTCCGCTATCTTATTCTTCAGATCGCTCAGGTCGGATGATTTGATCAAGTAGTCCTCCGCGAGCCAGCTGAGAAAATTGTCTTTATATCCCGGATAGGCCGTATTGAGGATAACCGGAAGGTTCCGGTTCTTGACCATCATCTTCTCGAGAGCCGTTATCCCGTCGTCTCCCGGCATGCGGATATCGAGAATCACGAGGTCGAAAACCTCCTTGTTAAGCAACTCGAGTGCAGCCCGAGCCGAATCCACTGACACAACCTCATAGCCTTCGTCCTCCAATTCGGTTTCGTAAAGTGCCCGGATATTAGCTTCGTCGTCGACGATAAGAATTTTCGCCATAGTTCCTCCTAAGTAATGATTTTTACAGGCAATTTCACATGAAAGATCGTTCCCTTACCCGGTGTCGATGTGAACCATATCATCCCACGATGCGCCTCAATAATTTGATAGCTTATCGACAGACCCAAACCCGTGCCGGATGATTTCGTAGTGAAAAACGGCTCGAATATCTTCTTCTTAAGCTCGCCAGGAATCCCAGACCCCGTATCGATCACATTCATCCACACGAACCCACCGGCGCGCTTCGTGGTAATCTCCAAAACCCCGCCTTCGACCATAGCGGATGCAGCATTCTTGAAAAGATTAAGCAAGACCTGCCTTATCTGATCGGGGTCGAGGCCGATCATTCCGACATTGTCGGCGAGAACGGTCTTCACTTCGACATCGTCGCTTGCGAGTTGATCCCCGATCATTTCGAGTGTAGATTTAATCAACTCGTTGAGGTCGGTATCCTTCGGGCGTGGTTGTGATGTTTTCGAATACGAAAGCACGTCATAAACGATCCCCTCCAAACGATTGACCTCGTCGAGAATAATATCGGCTCCACGGCGCACCTTCGAATTTGGTTCCGAGTGTTTCGCGATATTCCTCGCAAAACCGCCTATCGAGACCAGCGGGTTTCGTATCTCGTGAGCCATTTGAGCGGATAGCTTGCCGATAGTGGTGAGCTTTTCCGTTCTGACGAGAATCTCCTGATTCTCGCGAAGCTTTTTATATGTCTTCTGAAGCTCCCCGAATTGCTTTGTGACCTGATCGGTTAAGATACCCCTCTCTATCGCCAAACTCGCATGGCCGGCCAACATACGCACCAAACGCAATCTATCTTCCGTAATATCGCTGAGTGTGATCACATTGTCCACTATAAGAACACCGACCGGATTTCCCATCGCATAAAGGGGGATAACCGCGAAATTATCGCTACGCAAGGTCTTCCCCAAATCCCATACCTCCGGATCCGAAAAAGCGTTATTGAATATCTGCGGATCCCGTTTCTTTAAAACACGAACCAAAAGGTTGCTTTCGTCGGAGAGGTCGAATTTAATATCCCTTATTATCGTATTGACCTCGATATCGGAACCGTCCACCGCCTGACGATACACGCCGAGGGCCTCGGTAAACGAGCGCGTCGGATTATCCGCAAGCTCCTCCCAGATTCGCCCTGCCTCTTCCGGGCTGGACGGCCCGACGGCGTATCGCCCCTCAATACTGTTCTCCTCGCGGTTCACGAGAAAGAGAAAAGCACGATTGAACCTACAACCCTCATAAGCGGTGACGGCCGTAAGGAATATCCGCAGGTTTTCGTCGAGGCTTTCGACCGCCTGCATTGCATCCGAAAGCTCCATAAGCATGGCGAGTTCATCGACCCGTCTCGACAGTTGGACGTTCGCGTCCTCGAGGCGCTCCTTGGTCTTCGCAAGGACGGAGACCACCCTTTCGCGGTCGGTTACATCGCGGATAATCTTGAAGACCTTAACTACCTCACCCTCGGAATTAAAGAGCGGCCCGGTCAATATCTGAAATGTCCTTTTCCGCTTGTCCATTAAAGTAGCCATATCGAAACTTCGGTGCGGCCGGCCATCTTTGAATGTATTCGTTATCGTGCATCCCCGGCAAAAATCCTCGTTGCCTTCGATTATATTTTTACATGGAGAACCGATGTTGCTTTTCCTTATATCGAACCATTTTTTCATGGTTTCGTTCGCCCAAACGAGGTTATAATCGCGGTCGATTATCACGATTCCCTCGTCGAAGACATTAACGATAACACTCAACATATCGGTGGCATCTTCTTCGGCCGTAAAATTATCGATTTTTTCTATATCTGTCATAATAGTCATAATATTAGAATATAAATATATTAGAGAAAAATAGCTAATTAATCGCATTAAATCAAGAGGAATCGGCGGTCTTACGAACAGGCGAGGCCGACCCGGCGACCGAGCTTAAATGAAGCACCGTTCCGGGTCGTCGTAAGCGGCGACTTTCGCTTGAAAACCCGTCCCTTCGCGCTGTCACGATTTTTGCGGTTGCTTCGCACGCAAAAATCCCATCCACACCAC
>CAYNTG010000079.1:2062-11612 GCA_964400105.1 uncultured bacterium | reverse complement strand
TTCATTGCAAAATGAGCAATGAGCAATTAACAATTAGCAATTCCGTAGGGGCGATCCGGTTGACCGAAGGGAAATCCCACGGATGGGTCGCCCTTATTTTTAACACCCCGGCCTTCGGCCACCCCTCTTTTGGAAAGAGGGGAATGTTACGGTAGAAATTCCCCTTCGCACGCGAAGGGGTGGATTCGCTTTAGCGAAGACGGGGTAGTTTCCTTCATGAATGAAGCGATGACGGGGTAGTTGAAAAAGCGGAAAACCCGTATCGAAACGACGACAGCGTTGAAATTATTTTGACCTGAAGCCGCCCAAATCCTTAAAAAATTTCCCGCAAATAACACGAAATCACTTGATATTTTGATTTAATTCCACGTCATATCCCCTTATAGGACATTTATTAAACACGTTGTCTTGACATAGGGATTTTTAAAACGTATTATTAGCTGTTAAAGATTATGGATGAAGCTCTTAATGGGTTTTTTAATAATTTTGGAGGATAATAGATATGATAAACGTCCCTTATTCCGATAGGTTTAAAAAGGTCCTGCAGTACTCACGCGAGGAAGCCGCGCGGCTCGGACATTCTTACATCGGCACGGAGCACCTGCTTCTGGGCGTTATAAAGGAAGGCGACGGCGGCGCGATCAATGTAATCAGATCGGCGCGCGTCGATCCGACGGAAATAAAAAGCACGATCGAAGAGATGCTCGATGCCGGCGAATCGACATATTTCCTCGGGCATATAATAATGACGGCACGTGCGAATAAGGCGATCGAGCAATCCGCGCTGGAGGCGAGAAACACCTCGTCGCAAAGCATTGGCAGCGAGCACCTGCTTCTGGCGATGCTCAAGGAGGGTAAATCCCTCGCCGCGCAGGTCTTGATGATGTATGACATTTCCTACTCGGAGGCCCTGCGGCTGCTCTCCGAACTGGGCGGTGTAAATGCTAATAAGCGTCGCGATAGAGTTTCTCGCGGAAAGGGTAAAACTCCGTCGCTCGACCATTTTGGCCGGGATATTACTACTTTTGCCACCGAGAAACGACTCGATCCGGTTATCGGGCGCGATATGGAGATCGAACGTTTGGTGCAGATACTCTGCCGGAGAAAGAAAAACAATCCCGTTTTAATCGGCGAACCGGGGGTCGGCAAAACGGCTATCGTCGAGGGATTGGCGCAGCGAATAATCTCGAAGGAGGTGCCGTATCTGCTCCAGTCGAAGCGGATAGTGAGCATCGATCTGGCCGGGCTGGTCGCCGGAACGAAATATAGAGGCCAATTCGAGGAGAGGATCAAGGCCGTTCTCGACGAGATCGTCGGGGACAACGAAACTATCCTCTTCATCGACGAGATTCATACGATAGTCGGCGCCGGCGGTGCCGAGGGTGCGCTCGACGCATCGAATATCCTGAAACCGATGCTTGCAAATGGCGAACTCCAGTGTATCGGCGCTACAACCATCGAGGAGTATCGCAAATATATCGAGAAGGACGGCGCACTCGAACGCAGGCTGCAAACCGTTACTGTCGATCCGCCCTCGTCTAGCGAGACCATCGAGATACTCATAGGCCTCCGCAAAAGATACGAGGATCATCATAATGTTATCATCTCCGACGACGCGATCGAGGCGTCCGTGCGATACTCCGATAGATTCGTGCAGACGAGATACCAGCCGGATAAGGCAATCGACCTTATCGACGAGGCGGGCGCTATGGTCAACCTCGCGGGTTATGTGAAACCGAGATTTTTGATCGATCTCGAACTCGAGATCGCCGAGATCGAGCGAGCCAAAGAGGCCGCCATCTCGAGCCAGGAATTCGAGCGTGCCGCCAAGCTTCGCGACGAAATCCGGGAACTGAGAATCAGCTTCAACAGAGAGGAAGACAGCTGGCATCGAGAGAGGGAAGAGAACCGTCCACATGTTACCACCACTGATATCGCTAGGGTAGCGAGCCGCATGACAGGTATCCCCATAGCCGAGATCGGAAAGGACGATGCCAAACGGCTCGCCGGTATGGAGCAATCCCTATCCAAAGAACTGATCGGTCAGGACGAAGCGGTAAATCTTATTTCATCGGCGATCAGGCGCAGCCGCGCCGGACTCGGTGATCCGAACAGACCGGTCGGAAGCTTCCTGTTCATGGGGCCGAGCGGAGTCGGAAAAACACATATGGCGCAGGTCTTGACGAAATTCCTCTTCGGCTCCGAAGACTCACTCGTTCGGGTAGATATGTCGGAGTATATGGAAAAATTCTCCGTAAGCAGGCTCGTAGGAGCGCCTCCGGGATATGTCGGTTATGACGAGGGCGGAACGCTCACCGAAAGCGTGCGAAGGCATCCATACAGCGTCGTCCTTTTCGACGAGATCGAGAAGGCGCATCCAGAGGTGTTTGGGATACTGCTCCAGATACTCGAAGACGGAATACTCACCGACAGCTTCGGGCGGAAGGTAAATTTCAAGAACACGATCGTGATCATGACATCGAATATCGGGACGAAACATCTTATCACGAAACAACTCGGATTCGACGCGGGTGGTGAGAAGGTCGATGTCGAGGGCATGGAGCGCGATATTCTCCACGAGCTTAAATCGACGATGAGACCGGAGCTTTTGAACCGAATCGACAATATCGTCGTGTTCAAACCGCTGACGATAGAAAGTATCGAGAAGATCGTCTCGCTCGAGATCATAGAGGTCAATCGCCGCGTTCGGCATAAGAATATGCTTCTCGATGTCGATGAGGAATCGCGCAGATTCCTCGCGGAAAAGGGAAACGATCTAAATCTCGGTGCGAGACCGCTTAAAAAAGCGATCCGGCGATATATCGAAGACCCTCTTTCAACATGCGTTATCGATGGGGAAATACCGTGGAACTCCGTTGTTCGGGTAAGTGTATCAGAGGATGGATCGAGATTGGCTTTCAAGGCTATCGAGACGAAAGACCCGAAAGCCGGAGAATTGCAAACGGATGATACGGAGGATATCGAAGAGGCCGAAAGCGCCGCCACGGAAGGCTAATCGCTAATTACGCGCTTCTACGAGGTCTTCGTGGATATATCCGATTAAACCACGATAGCTAACGCGAACCCATTCCCCTTCCTTTCCGAGGAATCCAACCTCCGTCGCAACCGGAATGGTTTTCAAAATCTCTGCGGAAAGGCTTGGGCGCGATCTCATATTTGCCCTTTTCTTGATCTCCCAGATAGTAGTCGGTTGAAGGATGCTCGTTTTCGTCGTGACTCCGAGTGGTTCGAGCGCCCCGCGAAGAAGCCATCCGAGGTTCTCGGATATCTTAACAAGAACCCAATCGCCTGAGTGCATCTTAACCGTAAGCAACCTTCCGGAATCGAGGATTTCCATGTCCCTCGAAAGCTCCGACGGTCCCTCTTTGGCCCTGATTCGGCCGAGTGTGCGAACGACGTCGGGAATATCGGTTTCCTCGATCTGGTTTTCGCGGAGCCATGCGGCGTTTTCGGAGAATTTTATCTGCGCGAATGCTCCGGCTGCATCGACCACCTCGACGATGCTCCCCGGTTCGATACGCTCTATAGTCTGGGAACCGAGGTCGGGTTCCCTGAATGTCGATGTCCCTTGAGTTACTTTATAATAGCCCTGAGCTATCGGAGATTCGGATATATCGGGCGGTGCATCGCTTTTCGGAGGTTTTTTTGCAATCATTCCGGTGGAGCACCCGGAGATAACCACAACGATTGCGGTGACCGCTATCAGCAAGGATGTATTCCTATTTTTTAACATCGGTTTCAATCTCTTTGCCGCCTGGATAATCTTTATTGATAATGAATCTCACGAGATCGGGGAATTTCTCGGCGATATTTGCCGAAAGGACGCCGGCGAACCGCGTGAATGTATCGACAAGATATCGCGCGGTCATGCTTGTGATCTCCTCGCCAGAACGGCTGGCGCATAGAAGGATAGTGTTTTCTTTAAGGAAGAATTTCGTATCCCACGACCGGGAGAAATCGCCCAGTTCGAGCAGGTATTTATAAAGCTCGGCCTTGCTTTTTTCGTCCCAATCGTCGGGCATCTGGAACATGATGCTATACACCACCAAAAGGTCGATGGCTCCGGAAAATCTTATGAGGTCAACCCAGAACGGGATTTCGCCGCGATAAAGATCCCATCGATAACCCTCCGTATTCTCATCGACCGATATATCCTTGACGACAAGCTGTTCGGTGCTCAGGAATTGAAGCGCCTTCGAGACCTCGTCGCGCTTTGCTTTCAGGGGTTGTAATTTCGGTGGGCTATTCTTATCGAACACATTTCTCCTTCATATCGTTATTGGTAAAATATATCTTTTGAAAAAAATCTCAAGGGTTTTGTTGTAAAATTCCTTCGAGGCTGGGTCGTTCCGCGCCGATAGTCGTTCGCGGGCCGTGTCCGGGGTGGAGGGTCGTCCGGTCCGGCAGTTCGAGTATCCGCCTTATCGACGATGTTAGTTGGGCATAATCGCCGCCGGGCAGGTCTGTGCGTCCTATGCCTTCGCGGAAAATCGTGTCGCCGGAGATGAGGAAATCGTTCGCACGAATGCAGATGCTGCCGGGTGAGTGCCCTGGCGTGTGCAGCACGGTCATCTTTTCCCCGCCGAGTTCGACGATATCGCCGTCGGAAATGGTTTTATCTGCCCGAAATGCGATTGGTTCGTCGAAGACCGCGCTGAAATTCGATTTCGAATCAGCAAGGCTGTCGGCGTCCGATTCGTGGATGAGGATCGGTATTCCGTAGCGCTCTCGAATGGCCGGCGCCGCAGCGATATGGTCGTAATGAGAGTGTGTCAGAACAATGGAGATAGGCTCCAGTTCATTATCCTCGATAGATCTAACGATGAGATCGCCGTCCGCGCCCGGATCGATAATAATACACGCGCCGTCTTCGAGCGAAATAATATAGCAATTCGCGTCGAGGTCGCCGACGACCAGCCTTTTAACCCTCATAGCGACCCCTTGTCGGACTAAACGCTTTCCTTAACAATCTCGGAATCGATAAATTCGATTTCCTCGGCTGGTTTGCCCATATTTTCGAGCATCCACTTAGCGCTGGGGACGAGGTCGCAATCGGGATAACCGGCGAGAACTCTTTCGAAATATACTCTGGCTTTTTCGTAATCCTTGAGATATTCCGAATAGTTGAATCCTATGAGGAAAGTGGCCTTATAGTTACTCGGATCGTCGGGATAAATTTCGAGAAGCTTTTCATAAGCGGCGTTGGCGGTTTTGTAATCGCCTTTGCCGAGAGCAACCTGAGAGGCATAATAATATCCGTCGATAGGAATTTTCGCGAAAAGCTCCTTCGCCTTTTCCGGATCGGATTCGGCGGTCATCGATGCCATGCTGAATTTTATCCAATAAACGAGCGTATCCGAGGTTTCCTCGGCAAGAGAGATGGCTTCCGCCGCATATGTTTCTCCCTTTGGGGTTCCGGCATATTTCTCCGCCATTTGAATCGTCAAATCGAGGATAGTGGATTTGCAAAAATCGGTTTTCTCGGATTCTGGATAATAGACCAGAACATTTTTATAGTTGTAAATAGCGTCCTCGACATTGCCCTCGGATATGAATTTCTGGGCCTGTGCCAGATATTCCTCTTCCGTAAGACGACCGCCAGAACATCCGAACAGAAAAATCGCAACAATAGACAACGAAATTATAAGGATAGTCTTGTTCATCATCTCCTCCATACGGGTGAAAATTGAAAATTCGACCACCAATATAATGCGTTATTCCAAGTTGTCAATCATCGAATGGAATTTTGTAGTAGATGAGTGAAGGGCATTTTAAGCTTATGTCCAGCAGCCGAATTTTGTTACTCCAATCGACTACAAGCAAAACAAGGCTGGCGCGAGAGTTGTGAAGGGTGAGGAGTGGAATGCATGCGTGCGATATATAATATTCAGTATTCCTCATGAGCACAACGCATGGAGCGTGCCAGCCGGAGCGTCGCCGGAAGTGAAATTTTAGATATTAGCCATCCCCAACCTTCGGCTGTCACGATTTTTGCGGTTCCTTCGGACGCAAAAATCC
Source organism: uncultured bacterium (assembly GCA_964400105.1). Lineage (GTDB taxonomy): Bacteria > UBP14 > UBA6098 > UBA6098 > UBA6098 > CAYNTG01. The sequence goes on along the minus strand of CAYNTG010000079.1, from coordinate 5,573 downwards.
CATCCCCCAACATCGCAACCCACGCGCCAGCCGCCGACCTGCCCCGTTATTCTTATTTCCCTGTGCGAAGGAACTTATCGATCGATCGTGCTGCGATGCGTCCTGCGCCCATTGCGAGGATCACGGTGGCGGCACCGGTAACGATATCACCGCCCGCAAAAACGCCTTTTTTGGATGTTCGTCCGGTTTCCGGATCGACGATGATCGTGCCGTTGCGGCCGGTTTCGAGGCCGGAGGTTGTCGATGTAACTAGCGGATTTGGCGAATTACCGATAGCGACGACGACGGTATCGATTGGAATCAAGAAATTCGAGCCTTCGATCGGGACGGGACGACTACGTCCCGACGAATCCGGTTCGCCAAGCTTCATACGGATACACTCGATATCCGTAACCCAACCATCGTCGTTGGCATGGTAGGCGACCGGGTTTGTTAGAAACTGAAAGCGAATTCCCTCCTCCTCGGCGTGCTCGATCTCCTCGTTACGGGCAGGAATCTGCTTGCGCGAGCGGCGGTAGATCACGATAGACTCGGTGGCACCGAGTCGAAGTGCGGTTCGAGCGGAATCCATCGCAACATTGCCTCCGCCGATAGTGGCGACGCGCCCTCCGCGCATAATCGGCGTATCGTATTCCGGGAACCGATACGCCTTCATGAGATTCGATCTAGTCAGAAATTCGTTTGCGGAATAAATTCCTTTCAAATTCTCGCCCGGAAGGAACATGAACCACGGAAGACCCGCTCCGGTCCCGATAAAAACCGCATCGTAATCATCAAAAAGCTCATCGACGGTTTTTGTGCGGCCGATAATAAAACTCGTCACGATCTCGACGCCGAGTTTTTTCAGATAACCGATCTCCCGCGTTACGATCTCCTTCGGAAGCCGAAATTCGGGAATCCCATAAACGAGAACACCGCCCGGCTCGTGGAGCGCTTCGAAGACAGTAACTTTATGTCCAAGTTTTACTAAATCGCCGGCTACGGTAAGTCCTGCAGGCCCGCTGCCGACAATAGCGACTTTCCTACCTGTGGAGGGCGGCAATTCGGGGATCTCGATGTTACCCGATTTCGCTTCCCAGTCGGCGATAAACCGTTCGAGGCGACCGATCGCAACCGGCTCGAATTTTTTTCCGAGAACGCATGCCTTTTCGCACTGTTCTTCCTGTGGACAAACGCGCCCACATATAGCCGGAAGCAAATTTTTATCCTTCATAATCCGAATCGATCCCTCGAAATCGCCCTCGGCAATCTTTTTTATGAAGCCCGGAATATCGATTTCAACCGGGCAGCCAGCGACACACGGGCTATTCTTGCACTGAAGGCAGCGGTTCGCCTCGGCAATAGCCAACTCTTCGCTGTATCCATAAGGAACCTCGTCGAAATTCTCGATCCGCTTTTTCGGCGACTGTTCGGGCATCGGAGTTTTTTTAGGAATTATCTTTGGCATTTTCCATTCCTCGATTAACTCTGTTGTTTGGTCTTTATGCAAAAATGTTTGTCGGATTCGCGCTCTTGAGAAGTATACATATCGAGACGCTGCATTAGAAGGTCGAAATTGACCTTATGACCATCGAATTCGGGACCATCGACGCACGCGAATTTCGTTTCGCCATCGACCTCGACACGGCATGATCCGCACATCCCGGTACTACAGACCATTATCGAATTCAGACTGACGATCGTCGGGATTTTATATGGTCGAGTGACCTCGGAAACCATCTTCATCATGATCGTCGGGCCGATAGCGACGACGCGATCGATCTTTGTTCCCCCGTCGATGAGCCTTTGAAGCTCCTCGGTGACGAATCCCTTGCGCCCCCGCGATCCATCGTCGGTAGTAATCAGCAGTTCGTCCGATACGGCACCGAGCTGATCCAGATAAAAAAGCAGATCCCCGCATCGCGTCCCGATTATCGTTATCACGCGATTGCCCGCCTTTTTCATCGCCCGAACGATCGGGTATATCGGCGCGATACCGATTCCACCGCCGATAATTACGACCGTGCCGAAGTTTTCGATTTCGCTGGGGTTGCCGAGAGGGCCTGCGACATCGACAATTGTGTCTCCGACCTCGATAAGTCCCATCCGGCGTGTGGTTTTACCGACCTCCTGGACGATCATTGTTATGGTTCCGGCCGCAGGATCGGAATCGGCTATCGTGAGAGGGATCCTCTCGCAGGTTTCGCAGATTCGGATAACGACAAACTGGCCGGGAAGCGCTTTTAATGCTATTTGCGGTGTTTCCACAACATAGAGCTTGATATCCGCAGAAAGTTTTTCTTTGCGAATTATCTTGTTCATGCAACCTCCAATAAAGGAACGCAATTAGTTACCATTTTTTTATTCTATTTATGCATAAGCAAATGTCAAACACAAAAGTTTCTCAATCCAAGTTCATTTTTTTATAATCATTTGACCAAAACATGAATGGGATTTATATTAGTCGAAACCGAAAATGATTGGAGAAATATGAAAGAACCACTTATCCTCGATGGAAAGACGCTCGCCAAGAGCATCGAAATCTCGCTCGGGCAACGTGTTCAGCGCATAATCGAATCGACAGGTCGAACCCCGATGCTCGCGACCATCATTGCCGGCGACGATCCGGCATCGGTCACCTATGTTCGGATGAAGGGCAATGCATGTAAGCGCGTGGGAATGGATTTCCTTCGGGTTGCCATGCCCACCGAAACCACGACCGAAGAGCTACTGGCGAAGATCGACGAGCTTAACGCCGATCCGGCTGTCGAGGGAATTCTACTACAACATCCCGTTCCCTCGCAGATCGATGAACGCGCCTGCTTCGACCGAATCGCTATCGAGAAGGATGTCGATGGCGTAACCTGCCTCGGCTTCGGCAGGATGGCAATGGGCGAATTCGCATACGGAAGCGCCACACCGGCGGGCATCATGAAGATCATCGATCACTATAAGATCGATCCGAAGGGGCTTCACGCCGTTGTCGTCGGGCGAAGCCCAATTCTCGGCAAACCGCTCGCTATGATGCTGCTAAACCGCCATGCAACGGTCACAATATGCCATTCCAGAACGGTCGATCTTCCATCCATCGTGCAAAGTGCCGATATCGTCGTCGGCGCTGTCGGCAAACCGCGTTTTATAAAGGCCGACTGGATCAAAGACGGCGCGATCCTCATCGATGCCGGGTTTCATCCCGAAAGGTGCGGGGATATCGATCTCGAAAACGCCGCGCCGAAAAGCTCGGCATGGACGCCAGTTCCCGGCGGCGTCGGCCCTATGACGATCTCTTCATTGATATCACATACGGTCGAGGCCGCCGAAAAACGCGCCGAACGCTGAGATCGACGACAAGACCCGATCTTGTTCAGGCGTCGTTCGCTGCGAAGGTGAACGACGTGTTCGCGTTCAACGCGGAATTGGTGCGGAGAAAGAAAGAAGAAACCCTCCGCCCTTCATAGGGGAGGTGCTAATTGTTTCCCCTTACGAAGGTGGGTCAGGGGGGTTTCTACGAATTCTGGCCGCAGGAGAAAAT
>CAYNTG010000079.1:0-1962 GCA_964400105.1 uncultured bacterium | reverse complement strand
CGACGCCGAAATCGACTGAATGGCGGGAGTAATTTATCTCGCTCGATACAATTTTCGCTCGACAAAAGCGCCAAAAATTGTTAATTTTAGCTACTGGTAAATATAAAGCAATGGAACCAAATGATTCTCGGAATTGGCATAGACATAATAGACATCCCGCGCGTCAAGCGCATCGCGGAGGAATACGGCGACGATTTTGTCTTGAAACTTTTCTCTGAAATTGAAATCGCATATTGCAGATCGAAAAAGAACCCGGAGATAAATTTTGCTGCGCGGTTCGCGGCAAAAGAGGCATTCCTGAAGGCTCTCGGCAGCGGCCTTCGCGGTGGCATAGATTGGAAAGACATACAGGTAATAAACGACGACCTGGGAAAACCTTTCATCTTCCCAAGCGGTAGAGCGGAGAGAGCGGCGAATAAGATCGGAGTCGCCGTCACGCATCTCTCGATTAGCCACACTGCGGATTACGCCGCCGCAGTCGTTGTTTTGGAGGATTGAATAAGAATGGGAAATGATCCAATTATCCGAAGAGCATATCGGCCTATTGCGTAGGCTCGTTTTATCCGGGATTCCCATATCTCGGTGTCGTGAACAAATCCCTTATTCCAGTCGAATTCACAACGCCGCAACCTGACAGGAAAAAGCTCATGGGATGGTTCGAATCGAAGAGCGAAATTGTTCCGGGGACAGAGATAAGGATGCGAAAAGACGTGTTAGTGGTTAAGGAATTACGGCAAATACCATAGCCCGAGTCCTTCTGAAGAAATAAATCGCCATAATAAAATCCAAAAAACAACCTCGTTAAGGTTGTTTTTTTTATATTTTCATATTATATTATTCGTGATATTATTCATGGAAGGAGAATATCGTGAAATCTTATTTATCTACCGCTCTCATTCTGTTTTTCGCCCTCGCCGCTTTTGCTCAATCCTCTTCGGTTATCGGAACGACTTTCGTCGCGGATGCCACCGCACGTAGCAACGGCTTTAAGCTGGTCTCATCGAATCGCGATTTTCCCTCAGGAGAATTTTACGCCGTCTATATGTTCGATCCAGATACGATTGTGATGGCTCATTCGACGGATAATGGTGATACGTGGGTGCGTATGTCCGTGCTCATGCCCGGACCGGGGTGGACTAACCCGAAATACCCATCCATCGATATTTTCGGCACGCTTCCGGTCATCGCATATCAAGCGGACTCCGGCGGACTGAGCGAGATATTCCTCGAATGCCCATACGATTATGGCATTCCAACCCGAATAAGCTTCACGCACGGAAATTCGGTCTATCCGGCTATTGTCGTCGATGACACCGCCGCTGTGCACGTCGTATGGCAGGAGAACTATGGCGGATTCTCGGATATATATTATTACGAAGCATCGACTTACAGCGATTATCCCGGCAGCGTCACCGAGGCCATTACGACAAGCCCGACCGCTTATGACCGATACCCGTCGATCAGCATTTTTGCCGATAGCTGCTGCGGAGCGGAGCGCGTTCATGTCCTCTGGGAGACCGAGGACCCGCCCTCGGATACTCCATACCGAATTAACCACGCAATCCGCGTCGGCAGCGTTTTCGCGCCGACGGATATGATCGATTGTCACTGGACTTTCCTCGGAAATCCCTCGCTCGACTACTGCCACGGTGAAGGCGGTTTCTCCGCCGCATGGGAACGCGCAACCGAGATAAATTTCATCCCGGCGGACTCGAACTGGAGCACCTACGCCACCAGCAATCGCCCGGTGATATCGTCGATGCCCGGTTACGATTATTTTTATTGGGAGGTCGATAGCGCGGCAATGCAGGATATTTATTACGACCACTGCTACTATGGGTATCACGTTTTACGCTGGGGTTACAAGTTTTGCGATTGCATTGCAGACGAACCACCGAAATATCCCTCGGCGAACGGTTGCGCCGCGATATGGACCGAGGGCAAGACCGCGCCATTCGAGGT
>CAYNTG010000078.1:0-11613 GCA_964400105.1 uncultured bacterium | reverse complement strand
TGAAAACCGTATCGCCGATCGCAGTGACGATTGGGTCGTATCCGGTGAACATCGCACCGTTGAGGTAAAATTGCAGGCTCGTTATGTCGATTCCATCTTCATCCTGAAACTCCATACGAATATTCGGATAGCCTGTCACAATGTTCCCCTCGACCGGGGTGAAACTCCGCAGAACCGGTCCTTCGCTACGAGCGCCCCATAGTGTAACCGTGTTTTGGAGAAGCAGGTCCTCGTTTGGAGTTGGAGTCGCGAAATAGTCCCATCCAAAGAATACCACACAACCAGCACCGATCTCTTTGAAACCTGCGGATAGATATTCTGAGGAACCAGAGGGATAGGTTGCAACTGCAGTGTATCCGGTGTAGTTGGGATATGCATAAGAGGCGTTCATTCCCGTGAAACTTGACACTACACCTTCTGCCATCGGATGGGTTGGCATAATGATATTGATCGAACCGCTCATCGTGCTGATATATATACCCGAAATCGGGTCGAAACCCGCGCCGGTAATAAACCCTGCGCCTTGCAAGAAGAAGCCTATCAGAAGCCCGCCGGATTCCACCCATGGACGGAGAATCGGTCCTAAGATGACCCCTGTTGTTGAATCGTAAGAGTATCCCCGTTCCAGTTCCGGGACGATGAAGACATCGATTTGGTTCAGGCTTTCCGCGTTGATAGCGGTGTAATCCCAATAGTCGTGTTTGACCCAATCGTAGGTTCCGCCGTCGAGCGCGGCGCATACACGCCAATATTCGCCGGGGTAGGATGAAGTAGTATCAGCATATTGTCCCCAAATACCGATATGTTTTGTTTGTGCAAACATAGATGAAACAAACATTAAACTACAAAGCAGGATTATATTTCTCATTTTCCCCCCATTGAATAAATTTTATGGTATTATTTTAAATACACAATCCTCTTGATTTCGTTTAGATCTACGCCGGTGCATCTAACGAGATAGACTCCGCTGCCGACGGATTTTTCGGGTTGCCAGATATATTCGCTATTCGTAGGGGCGACGCCTGCGTCGCCCGCAGTCGAGGCATGCCTCGACCCTACGGTATTATCGGCGAAAATATCCGCGACCATCCGCCCGTTTATGTCGAATATCTCGATTCGTAAGGGCAATTCATGAATTGCCCCTACGGAAATCGTTACCGCCGAATTGAAAGGGTTGGGTTTAACCGTTATTCTAAAACTTTTCGGGCAGGTCTGTGTTTCCGCAATATCCAACCCTGTGCATATCTCCGTCAATGTTGGGCTGAAATCGGTTACTGTCGGCGTAACGGTTGTAACCATTGGGCTTGGGCTGGCAAGAGAAGGCGACGGACTCGCTACATCCGGGCTTGTGATTGTTACTGTTGGACTGACAGCCTCTCCAATGCATGTGTTGCCGCTCGCATCGAACTTCACAAGGAATAAATCCGAATTGCCTGCGCCGAAGCTGTCGGTGTATCCCGCCACGGCGAAACCGCCATCACTTGTCCCGACGACAGAATTGCTCTGATCATAGTCCGTTCCGCCGACAGCGCGAGACCATTCGACTGCTCCTGTCGAGGTGAACTTCACAAGGAGTAAATCACCGCCTGTGCCGAAGCTTCCGGTCACTCCCGCCACGGCGAAACCGCCATCGCTTATTGCGACGAGTGAATATCCATAATCAAATTCCGTTCCGCCAACAGCGCGAGACCATTCGACCGCTCCTGTCGAGGTGAACTTCACAATGAATAAATCATACGAGCCTGCGCCGAAGCTGTTGGTCGCTCCCGCCACGGCGAAACCGCCATCGCTTGTCGCGACGACAGACCAGCCATAATCATTGCTCGTTCCACCGACAGCGCGAGACCATTCGAACGTTCCTGTCGAGGTGAATTTCACAAGGAATAAATCATCCGAGCCTGCGCCGAAGCTTCCGGTCACTCCCGCCACGGCGAAACCGCCATCGCTTGTCGCGATAACAGAATAGCCATAATCATAGCCCGTTCCGCCGACAGCGCGAGACCATTCGACCACTCCTGTCGAGGTGAATTTCACGAGGAATAAATCATACGAGCCTGCGCCGAAGCTTCCGGTGTATCCTGCAACGGCATATCCGCCATCGGCGGCCTGCACGGCTGACCTGCAATAATCATTGCTCGTTCCACCAACAGACTTTGCCAATTCCACCGCGCCTGTAGAGGCAAACTTCACAAGGAAGAAATCGCGCTCGCCTGCGCCGAAGCTTCCGGTCACTCCCGCCACGGCGAAACCGCCATCGCTTGTCCCGATGACAGACCAGCCATCATCATCGTTCGTTCCACCGACAGCGCGAGACCATTCGACCGCTCCTGTCGAGGCGAACTTCACGAGGGATAAATCACTCGCGCCTGCGCCGAAGCTGTAGGTCCTTCCCGCCACGGCGAAACCGCCATCGCTTGTCCCGACGATTGAATAGCCATAATCCCGGTCCGTTCCGCCGACAGCGCGAACGAATTGTGTTTGTGCGAGGCAGATACCTGCTGATAGCAGTAAAACAAAAATCATTTTGTTTTTCATGTTTTCTCCTTAAAATATTTTTGGTGTGGGCGCGTTGTTCTCATCCATCAAATTAGCCCTTCATTTTCCCGCTGTCAAGGCTCATTTCGCGATTAGCCAGCCATGGCGGTCGGCAATGCCGACAGATATTCGGCGCTCAAGCGCTTTCGGAGGATTCGCGTGTCGTATCGATCCAACCGTGTTTTTTCCCTTTTCTCAATGTCTCGTATTTCAGGCGTATCTCCATCGCCATACGGCCTTCCTTCGGGTCGCCCGGCGCACGAAACACGGTCTCGGTCGTTTTTGGGCGTTCATCCGCATTCGGTCGTAGGGGCGGTTCGTAAACCGCCCGTTCCCCCTCGGGTCGTTCGCGAACGACCCCTACGGATTTGCGCCGCATCTCTATCGCCGCGCGTTTCACGAGGTCGGCGGTTAAATTCGTTGGTAGGGGAAGGCCCCTGTGCCTTCCCGCCATTCGGGCCGGGAAACCCGGCCCCTACGGAATCGCCACTTGGAGGATCGACAAGAATAACCCTAGCGAATTCGCCACCGAGTGCCGCGCCAACAACAACGCGGCATCGTATCGGGCCGGAAGTTCCGGTGCCGTCGGTTGCGCCGATATCCGCCGTCTGCAATTTGCCGCTTGCAAATGCGCTCGCTATATCGCCCGCACTGCCGGTCATGCCCTTCGCTTCGAACCGGCAAGCACCGGAGGCGTTCGTGCTCAACGCTTCGCGATTCGCTTTTGTAGTCGAAGAATTTTCCCAAGAAAATCCGACCGACCAACGGGAGGTCCGCGAAGACCCACAACAATCGTAATAACCCGGTAAAATAGTCTGGTCGAAGCCATCGCTGCGCCGCGTGGCGCCTGTCGGCCATGCCGACTCGTCGAGATTAACGATTACTTGATTTTGCTCGATTGTTATGTTTATGCTAACAATAAAATGTGTCGCTTTGTATTTGTCAAACTAAAAAGGCTTTTCAAAAAAATACGGCATGTCTAAAAATAGCGCAACGGTTGGGGCGCTGGCGCGGGAATGGGGTTGGGATGTGCGGAGATTTTTGCTTACGAAGTAACCGCAAAAATCGTGACAGCGCGGATGGGGTGGGATTCAAGCGAAAGTCGCCGCCTACGACCGAAGGAAGCACGTCTGTGCGACGACCCCGAAGGGCGCTATATTCAAGTTTGGTCGCCGGGTCGTGCCCGGAATGACAAAATGGCATTGCCGACCGGTCAGCCTTTTATATCGTAATTCCCAATCGATTTATATTGAATTAAAACGATGAATTCTCTATCCTAAATTATAGCATTTCCGATAAAACAAATGGAGAATATTATGCGCCGGAAAATGATCGATATTGTCATAATTGCAGCGATTACGATAGCGGCCTCGATATGTTTTGCCGCTGAAGTAGATTTGCCCGGAGCCGACGAAACCGTTTCGTGGAGAATCTCGGAATCGACACCCACGCGAACGAAGATAGAGTTCCGGCTCGGCCAAATCGATATATCGGATATATCGATTCAGGGGCACGATTTCGATGCAATTAGTTGTGAAGGTTTGGCGCGGACATCGAAAATCGGCGCGCCGGAGTTGCCGGTTCTGAGCATCCTTTTGGCATGTGGCGAGGGCGATGTTCACGCAACATTCGAGAATATCCGAACAACCCGCATCGAAGATGTGTTGCCGATGCCCGCACAACCACCTTCGCCGGATATCCACGGATGGATTCCGCCGCCGATTTCAATAGATAAAACAATCTATTCATCCTCGAAAAGCTATCCCGCAGAGCGTTTCTCGGCGGGAAATCGGATAGTAATCCACGGCGCGGAGGGTCGCCGCATCGGAATCTTCCCGATCCGCTATCTGCCATCGGAAAACTCGATCGAGGTAACATATCGGTTCACATTGATAATCGAACATAACCCGCCGGTCCCGGTTCCCAGCAGGCTTGCGACACCGGCCTTCGCCCGTTTTAATAAAAATGCCTTTGCAAACCCCGACGTTATCGCTTGTTCGAATAACCGCCCTCGACCGACCTCCTCCTCCGGTGCCGAGATGCTGATTATCACCACCCCTGCGATGTCGGAGCCTGCGGAGTCGCTCGCATACTGGAGGCGTCTCTCAGGAATCGACACCGAGGTGAAAACAACATCGGAAACCGGCACAAGCTCGTCGTCCATTCAGAGCTATATCCAAACGGCATACGACACATGGTCGCCCGCACCCGAATTTCTGCTCATTATCGGTGATGCGGAAAATATCCCGCCAACATACTCATCGGACGATCACCCATACCACGGCACGCCCACCGGAACGGACCTTTATTACGCCACCGTCGATGGCCCGGATTATTACCCGGATATCTTTTACGGGCGGATGTCTGTGCAGAGCGAATCGCAAGCGTGGGATGTCGTCCGAAAGGTGATCGATTACGAGAAGGTTAGCTTTGAACTCGGCGATTCCTTTTATATCAAAGCAGCATGTGCCACATATTTTCAGGACAGCGACGGCAACGGATACGCCGACCGGAGATTCGCTCAGACATCGGAAGAAATTCGCGATCATCTTCTTTCGCACGAACGCTACGTTTCGCGGCTATACTATGCCAATTCGACCGTCGATCCGACGAATTGGAATAACGGCTCGTTCGGCGACGGTTCCCCGATCCCTACCGAACTGCTCCGTTCGAGCGGCTTTACATGGAATGCAAATAGTTACGATGTAATTAACGCCATCGATAACGGCGTTTTTTTGCTTAGCCATCGCGATCACGGATACCGGGGCGGATGGGGTGAACCTGGTTTCAGCCAAACGAATGTTCAGGTTCTCTCCAACGGCCATAAGCTTCCGGTGGTCATGAGCTTCAACTGCTTGAGCGGTTATTTCGATAACGAAACCGATGCCGCATCTGACGGCACCGGCGACGGCAGCGAGTGTTTTTGTGAATCTTTCCAGAGGAAATCCCCCGGCGGTGCGGTTGGATTGATCGGGTCTTCGAGGGTGAGCTATTCCGGCCTAAACGATTATATGGCGCTCGGTTTTATCGATGGCATTTGGGGCGATCTCGACGCTACGCACGCCCCGGTTCACCCAACCGATTTCCGATGCAGCCCCGCACTAGAATGGGGAAAGCTATACATGGAGGAGATGTGGTCTCACTCGAAACTGGAGTTCGAGATATTCCACTGGTTCGGCGATCCGGCCATGCGAATATTCACCGATGTTCCGGTCGAGATGAGCGTTGCCACACCGTCGAACATGAGCGTCGGGACCTCGGCCTTGGATATCGACTGCGATACCGATGGCGCGATGGTTTGCCTCGTCATTGGCGGCGAAATCCTCGCGCGGGGATCGGTTGCGGCGGGAAGTGCGCACCTCGATTTCGTTCCAATTACCATGCCGGACACGGCTATTATCGGCGTTACAAACCATAACGCTGTTCCGGTGATCCGCAAGATACCGGTGCTTTTCGGCGGCCATATTACAATGACGCCGGACACCATCGATGTCCTCATGCCAGCGACGATCCACTTCGACGTCCTCGACATACTCGATGCACCATACCCCGGCGTGAAGATATATATCACCGGTTTCGCCGCGAACGACACGATCGTCGTTGGCTCCAGCGGCGTCGTCGATTATCCCATAACACCGCCATATGCCGAGAATATCCGCGTTGTCGCGGAACGACCGGAAGGTGGAATTATCTTCAACAGCAAGATCGTCGTGGTTGGCGGAGCGGAGTTCATTCCGACCGATATCGAGGTCGCCTCGCCCGATGTGAGGATCGTCGATTCGCTCGCAGTCGGCGTGGATGGCTATATCCGCGCCGATCTTCCGTCAAGTCCGTTTTTCTGGAAAGTCTTCGGCGAGGGAATCGAGACATTCAGCGGAGATGTTACATCCGGCGACACTTTTAGGATCGAGATCGTTCCATTCGCAGAATGCGATGTCATTATCGAAACCGCCAAAGAGGGATATGCCGTCGGAAGATCTATCGTCCTCGCGCGTGTTTGCTACGGCCGACTCGACGGAACCGTCAAGGACTCTTCCGGGAGCTTCAATGCCGAGAATATCGAGATTTTCGTATATCCAGAGGACGCCGATACGTCGATCGAGGACCCATCATATATCATCTTGACAAATTTCAGCGGAAACTTCTACGCGGGCAATTTTGTCCCATGCGCAACTTACGATTTATATCCCCACGGCTTCGGTTGGAAGCCTACGATGTTCGAGCTTGTCCATCATTCGGAGGGCGACTACGATATCCGCCTTTCCAGGGCTTTAACAAGCCCGTTAAGCGGCAACGTTTCGGACACGTCCGGTGCATCTGTCCAGGCGGAGATCGTGCTGCTTCACCCAAACGGGACACAGCTTCGCAGAACATCCAGCGGCGCTACCGGCAATTACAGCGTTAGCGCGATTCCATATTTCGATTACAAAATAGCCGCCTTCGCGAGGGGATACCGAAACTACCTCGCGGATTGCCCGATAAACATCGCACCGACGACATTCGATATCACGATGACCCCGGTAGAGTATAATATATTGCTGATTTCGAACGGTTCCGTCGCCGCTGCGGAAAGCCTCGTCTCGCATATCGAATCGTTCGGCTTGACCGTCGAAGAGATCGACCATGTTCCGACGCTCGATTCGCTTGCAATGTTCGAATTCGTTATCTACTCGACCGGCGAAAACAGCGCCGAATCGGTGATCGACATCGAGGGCGCATGGCGGCTTCTCGAGGGCCACAGAAACGGCATAAAGATATTATTCGAGGGCGGCGACCTCGCGCGAAGATATATCGAGGCATCGAGCATGCCGCTCGTCATTACGGATTCGCTTCTTATGATAGCAAATTACAGCGGCGACGACCCGGATACATCCGTGAAATTGGTCGTTTCGCCGCCGGAGGCATATATCCTCGCCCATAACCCAGGAACCCTTCCGCGAGAGATTTCGACACGGGACCCGGGAACATCGACCGCCTATTTCGACATGGTCACCCCCCCGTCGGGAAGCGCACATCTGCTGTTCACGAAAACGGGAAGCCCCATAAAGGGTATCGCCTCCTATTATGCCGATTCCATGGGCGCAGGCGTCCATCGGATGGGGTATATGTTCTTCAGATACGACAATGCGCTACTCGATCCCGGCGCGAATAAGCGGATTCTTGAAAACTTCGTCGAATGGTTCCGTGCCCCGGATTTCGACCACGGCATCCTTATGGGCAGAGCCGTAGTTATAAGCGGAAACCCTGAGAATATCGTTGTTACCGGCGGAGGCGGAGTCGATACGACCGACGAGGACGGCCGGTTCACGCTTCACGCCGACCCCGGGCCGTTCACCGTGACATTCTCCGCACCGCATATCACCGACACGACCCATTACGGGCTTAACCTCGCGCCCGGCCAGATTCAGACGAATTATGTCGCTATCCTTTCCGTCTCTGAGCCGGTGAAAGAGAAAGAGCTTCCGGCGGAATTCGAGATACTCGCGGCGAGACCGAACCCATTCAACGGTGTTGTATCGTTCGATATCCGGACGCCATGCGCCGCCGATGTCGAGATCGCGATCTACGACATCGTCGGAAAGATCGTTCACAAAAGGAGCGAAATAGTCGATGGACAATCGACGATCTTGTGGGATACGCGAGAGAACGGCGAGCTGTCAAGCGGGATATACCTTTACCGGATATCATCCGGCCAAACGGCGTTCGATGGCAAGATTGTCCTCGCCAAATAATAAGCGGGAATTATATCGGCATCGAAACACAATTATCCATATCACACAATGTGGATACTATATCCCATTACCCGACAATTTTTTCGGTGTTAGCGCTTGCCCTATAAGAAAAGATTCGATATACTAATAGGTTGAAACAGAAAACCTAAAAACTCTTTGGGGTAAAAAAATTGGACAGCAAGGAAATAAGGCAAAAATTCCTCGAATTTTTCGAGAATAACGACCATTCGATAGTGCCGTCAAGCCCGCTCGTGCCGATAGGCGATCCCACGCTGCTATTCGCCAACGCCGGCATGAATCAATTCAAGGACTATTTTCTCGATAAATCGAAACCGCCATACCAGCGTGCGACATCCGCGCAAAAATGCATGAGGGTCTCCGGCAAACACAACGACCTCGAGGATGTCGGACGCGACGGAAGCCATCATACATTCTTCGAGATGATGGGGAATTGGTCTTTCGGGGACTATTTCAAGCGCGAGGCTATCGAGATGGCGTGGGAATTGATCACCGGGGGATACGGCCTCGATCCGGAGAGGATTTGGGCCTCGGTCTTTCGCGAAGACGACGAGGCCGAACGGATCTGGAGAAAAATCCTGCCATCCGACAGGGTCATTCGATTCGACGAAAAGGACAATTTCTGGGAGATGGCCGAGGTCGGACCGTGCGGGCCATGCAGCGAGATCCATTACGATCTCGGTTTTGGTGACGGCGAAAGGCCGAACGACCCCGGCGGAAGGTTCATCGAGATATGGAACCTCGTTTTCATGCAGTTTTACAAGGACGAATCCGGCGCGGTCGCTCCGCTCCCAAAACAGCACGTCGATACAGGTCTCGGCCTGGAGCGCGTCGTCGCGATTTTGCAGGGGGCAAAGAACAACTACGACACAGACCTATTCGCGCCGATTATCGATAAGATCGAGGAGATAACCGGCGCCGATATCGAAAACCCCGAACATCGCACACCGATTAGAGTTATCGCCGACCATATACGCGCTCTCGCATTCGCAATAGCCGACGGCGCGCTTCCCGGAAACGAGGGACGCGGATATGTCCTTCGAAGAATCCTTCGCCGCGCCGCAATGTTCTCCAGAAAACTCGGATACCACGAGCCGATCCTTAACGAACTGGTCGCGCCGCTCACCGACAAAATGGGCGATGTCTATCCCGAATTGGTCTCGAAAAACCAACATATCGTTCGAGCGATAAAATCGGAGGAGGAACGATTCGCCCAAACACTCGACGTTGGAATCGAGCTTTTCCAGAACATCGCCGAAAAGGCTATCGCAAATAGCGACCGCACGATCTGGGGATGCGATGCTTTCAAATTATACGACACTTATGGTTTCCCGATAGACCTCACGGAGCTTATGGCCTCCGGGCAGGGACTGATCGTCGATCACAGGGGTTTCAAAAAGGAGATGGAAATACAGCGCAGTCGCGCGCGTCAGGCATCCCTTTTCGACGTTGCACAGGAGGTCGGCATCGGCGACTGGGTAGAGATGACCGAAGGCGACGATTCGGAATTCCTCGGATATGAAAAAACGGAGCTTAACGCCTCTGTTCGAAGATACCAGAAGGCCGCCGACGGAAGGTTGCGCCTCGTCCTCGACCGGACGCCTTTTTACGCCGAATCCGGCGGACAGATCGGCGACAAAGGAATTATCGACGGCGACGGCTGGACGATGATAGTCGAGGATACGGTTAAAGATGCCGACAGCATCGTCCATATCGGCAAGGTTGATGGCGCGATCGGCAAATCGAGCGAGGTATTCGCAAAGATCGACACCGACCGGCGAAACGCGATCCGCCGAAATCATACGGCCACACATCTTCTGCACTTTGCGTTGCGGAAGGTCATCGGCGAGCACGTTCACCAATCCGGTTCGCTCGTGACCCCCGATCGCCTGCGTTTCGACTATACCCATTTCGAGGCTCCGACACCGATTCAGCTTCGCAAGATCGAGCGCATCGTCAATGAGATAGCGATGGCCGACATCGCGGTCTCGTCGCGCACGATGGCCTACCGCGACGCCCTCGATAGCGGCGCGATGGCACTCTTCGGCGAAAAATACGGCGAACGGGTTCGCATGATCTCCGTCGAGCCTTTCTCGCGCGAGCTTTGCGGCGGAACCCATCTCTCCAGAACGGGCGAGATTGGCGCACTTCTTATTCGCTCGGAAAGCTCCGTCGGAAGCGGACTTCGCCGAATCGAGGCGATAACCGGCTCGTCGATTATCGATTGGGCAAACTCCGTCCGCGACGATATGACCGAGCTTGGCATTATCCTCAAAGCCGGGCAGTCCGGCGACCTGATCGACAAAGCGCGCTCGCTAATCGCCGAGGGAAAGCGCATGGAAAGCATTATCTCCGGCCTCGAACGCGAAAAGACCGGCGACACCGCCGATTCGCTGATCCTAAAAACAGTCGAATGCCCCACCGGAAGATTCATCGCCGAAAAGATCGAGGTCTCCGGCCGTGACCAGCTCGCAGAACTCGTCGATGAGATGAAACATCGCCTCGAAACAGGTGTCGTGTTCCTGATCGCCGGGATCGAAGATAAGGTCGCTATCGTCGCGGGAGTGACAAACAATCTTATAGAACGAGGGATATATGCAGGGGATATCGTCAAGGGTGCAGCGGGTGTGATGGGCGGAAGCGGCGGCGGAAGGCCGGATTTCGCGCAGGGCGGCGCGAGGGATATGTTCCTTGTCGATGAGGCGATAAGCTGGGTCAAAAACAAACTTCAGAATGATTTCGCGGCAGGCTAAATGCCGAGCATGACGATAGATAAGGCAAAATTCCTGGTCATCGATTTCGAGATGACCGGACTCGACCCCGAAACCGATGAGATCGTCGAGGTCGCGGCAATACCCGTTACCGGATTTAATATCGGTATCGATCCGGGATTCTATTCCGAGATCGAGCCGAAACGATCTGTGCCCGCGTCCACAAAAGCCGTGCACGGCCTTCGCGGACGCGAACTCGCCGGAGCGCCGAATGCTCAAGAGGTGCTGCCGGAGCTGGTTCAAATGTTTAATAACCGAATCGTGGTCGGACACAATATAGAGTGCGACCTATCTTTTCTTCGGCACAAAGCGATGAGAATCGGAATAATGCCGCCAAAACGCCCGCTGGTAGATACATCGAACCTCGCCGGAGCGATCTGGCCGGGCGATGGAAGGATAAGCCTCGATGAATTGTTGAGAAAATTCGATCTCGAACGACCGAGAGGGCACCATAACGCCCTCGACGATGCACGTCTAACGGCAACTCTTTTCATCAAAATGACACACTCTCTCAAGGCACAAGGCAGGATTTCGACCGTTGCCGATCTTCTTAAAAT
>CAYNTG010000077.1:0-11664 GCA_964400105.1 uncultured bacterium | reverse complement strand
GAATCCTGCAGAACATCGATGCTGTCGTATATTTCCGGCCTTGCCTGTCGAAGCGCGCCGGCGACCGCATCGAGACTCGTCAAATCGAGATTGGAAAGGGAGACGTCGGGAGCACCTGAAGGCGGTGTGGAAATATCTTCGGAAGAAGCTCCGAAACTCACCGGGTCGATATTTCCCTCGACGAGCGGAATAATATAGCTGTCCATACATATCAGCAGAGAATTGCATTGACCGACCGTCTGATTATCGAAATCCCAGATAAATCTTTGCTCTTCGACAGATGACTTGAATTTATCGATATTAGCGAGAGCGGAATTCAAGGAATCCTGAGAAAGCGTTCCGACCGCATTGCCCAGATCGAGAATACTATTATATTGGTCGATCATCGAGTTTGGAAGCAGCGATCCGGCGATATCCGGGCATTCGCTTTGCGCTTCGGCCGCAACACACAACACAATAACAAACATTAAGGAAAAAAACAAACGCGCTTTATTCATGAAGAATCCCCCTTAAAAATGAATTGAAACCCATCTTCATGCTAAATAGAGTAGCATTAGAAATAGAATATAATCGGCATATATTATTTTGTCAAGTAGAGACGCAAAATCTTGCGTCTCTACTTAATACTCGATTCCTTCGCGTGCCTCGACTCCCTTTTGATAAGGATGCTCGATCTCGCGCATCTCGGTGACGAGATCGGCGCGTGCGATAATTTTTTCGTGGGCATATCGTCCGGTAAGCACGATCTCCATTTCATCTGGGACGCTGTCGAGAAGGCTCGATAGATCGTTGAGCGGGATCAATCCGTAATCGACCGCGACGTTTATCTCGTCGAGGATAACAAGATCGTGGTTACCCTCCGCGATAATTTTTTGTGCAAAATCAAATCCCTCGCGGGCAAGGCGGAGGTCCTCGTCGGATGGCGCGCCCTTTTTCACGAATGTCGGAAGCCCGAACTGGTGCAGCTCGAATCCGGGGATCTTCGGAGCAATCTTCACCTCGCCGTATTCGATATCACCCTTCATGAACTGGATCATAGCCACCTTGCGGCCATGACCGCAAGCCCTCAGCGCGAGGCCGAGGGCTGCGGTCGTTTTTCCCTTGCCGTTTCCGGTATAAACCTGAATCATTTCAGCGCGTTAAAACCCTTCTCGAGGTCGGCGATAATATCATCGACGTTCTCGATTCCGACCGAAAGGCGGATAAGCCCCTCGTCGATACCTGCTTTGGCAAGGTCTTCCGTCGAATACGACGAGTGCGTCATCGAAGCCGGATGCTCGATTAGCGTCGTAACCGCGCCGAGGCTTACCGCGATGATCAGCAGCTCGAGATTATCGAGCATCTTGCGGCCGGCCTCTCGCCCGTCCTTTAATATGAATGTAATCATGCCGGAGCCGGAGCTCATCTGCCGCTTTGCAAGCTCGTATTGCGGATGGCTTTCGAGGAATGGATAATATACCTTAGCTACCTCCGGGCGCGTTTCGAGCCATTTCGCTATCTTGAGCGCGTTTTCCTGCATCCTGTCGATACGGACAGCGATGGTCTGAAGCCCGCGAAGGAACAGGAACGCGTTGAACGGCGACATCGTGCCGCCAATATCGACGACGGTATCATTCTTGATTTTTTTCATGTATTCTTTTGACGTAACGACGATTCCGCCAACAGCATCGCTGTGTCCGCCGATATATTTCGTCGTGCTGTAGATAACAACATCGATGCCGTGCTGAAGCGGCTGTTGAACATAGAACGAAGCAAACGTCGTATCGATGGCCACCGGAATACCGTGTTTATGCGCGAAGTCGGACGTCGCCTTCATGTCGATGATTTCGAGCGTCGGATTTGCCGGCGATTCCGTGAGAAAGAGCTTTGTCCGCTCGTCGATGAGACCGCGTCTTTCGATATCGCCGGCGAAATCGTTCGCCTTTGCCCAACGAACCTCGATCCCGAATCGCGGGATTACCTTGTTCAAAAGGCTGAACGTGCCGCCATAAATCGGCTCGGACACGATGACGTTGTCTCCGGAGCCGCAAAAGGCGAGGATCGTCGATGAGATCGCCGACATCCCGGAGGCGAAGCCGCATCCGGCCTCTCCGCCTTCGAGCATAGCCATCTTCTTTTCCAGCTCATCGACCGTGGGATTGGCGATCCTGGTATAGATATAGCCTTCCTTATTCTTGTTGAAAAGGTCCGCGCCGTGCTGCGAATTCTCGAAAGAATACACTGCGGAAAGATACACAGGCGGAACTACCGCTCTGTGGCAATCGCGTATATCCACCCTGTCGCCTACTACGATTTTTGTCTCCAATTTCATTATAAAACCTCCATCTTTAAGTTGATTTCCTATAAATCTATCTCTTTCAAAAGAAGCAGTTCCCTCGCTATCGAATAGGGGTCCTCGCTTCCATCTATCACCTTTTGAACTAGCCGGGAGAGGTCCACTCCGCTGTCGATCCGCTCTTCGACGATCTTCGCTATCCGCGACGCTATTATCCGGTTAATCTTGTGCTCGATCTGTTCGATTCTATGGCTCTCGAATCGGCCGCTTTCGACGATGAATTCTCGGTGCGACTCGATAGCTTCGACCAGCCCGTCGATACCCTCGCCGGTCGTCGCAACCGTCGGCACGACAGGAACCCTCCATGCACGTTCGTCTTTCGTTTTAAGATCGAGAATCGACCGAAGCTCGACCGCGAAAATCTCCGCGCCGTCGCGATCCGATTTGTTGATTGCAAAGACGTCCGCGATCTCGATTATCCCGGATTTCAGCGCCTGAATCGTGTCACCCGATTCGGGCGTCAAAACCACGACGACCGTATCGCATGTATCGACGACGTCCAGCTCAACCTGCCCGACTCCCACCGTTTCCACAATTACAAGCCATTTGCCGAATGCCTCAAAAGCGACCATAACATCGCTCGTTGCCTCCGAAAGCCCGCCGAACGAACCGCGCGAGGCCATGCTTCGAATGAAAATATTCTCCCGCTTTGCGAGGTCGCGCATTCGGACGCGATCTCCCAAAACCGCGCCGCCGCTGAACGGGCTGCTCGGGTCCACCGCAACGATTCCGATCTCGCGCCTCAGGTATTTTTCGTGAAGCGCGATCCTATCGACAAGAGTGCTTTTGCCTGCTCCGGGCGGCCCGGTTATCCCGATTCGATAGGACGGCGAACTCTTTATCCTATAAAGCTTTCCAAGTATATCCTCGTAGCCGTCCGCTCGATTCTCGATGAGCGTCAATATCCGTGCCAGCGCTCTCGGCAGTCCCCGATTAAAATCCGCTATTATTTTCTCGATGTAGTCCATTAAAATTTAATATATTTCCATCGTTTTAAGGTAAATCAAGATAATCATTAAATATGATTTTTAAAGCATAATCTCATCGAATATGCTGTTTAGTCTATACGGCGCTTTGGGGCGTCGCAACCACGAGCCATTGTCTTAAAGCCGACAATTTTGCTGCACGATGTTTTGTATTTAAGCGGCGATTTATCCGCAATAATAGAAAACGGCTCGTGGTCTCCGTCGGGACGGTCGGCTTCGGCAAAACATGATTTTGGATTATAGATATTTGGATACCGAATTTGGTGATCGAGCTTATCCGTCGAGCCGACCGTTCCGACGTCCCGGCGAGCATGGAATGCTCGCCGGGCGACGCCCCCAGCCGGCGACGCGGCAATTATCGTTTCAATTTCATATATGAGGGTTTTCCGTGGGACTTTCTCTAAGAGACTTATGGCCATTTGGTTAGCAGACAATCCCGTTTTGCAGAGACGCACGATTTGCGTCTCTACGATTCCTTGTTCGGCTCGAAAACGAGTATATCGCCGGGCTGGCATTCGAGCACGCGGCAGATAGCGTCGAGGGTCGAGAATCTTATCGCGCGCGCTTTTCCGGTCTTCAAAACCGAGAGGTTTTGGGGTGTGATTCCAACTTGCTTGGCAAGGTCGT
Organism: uncultured bacterium; assembly: GCA_964400105.1. GTDB lineage: Bacteria > UBP14 > UBA6098 > UBA6098 > UBA6098 > CAYNTG01. Next base: position 7,716 of record CAYNTG010000077.1, on the reverse strand, counting down.
TGAGTTTCATCTTCCGAATTGCGAGCATTACGTCGAGATTTACTATTATAGCCATTTTATTCACATCAAATCGTAAGTTCTTGCTCTTCACGAAGTTTTCGGCCCTCGTCCATAACCCACGAAATCACGTAGATCAGAAGACCTATCATCAGAGCGGTAATGTTAAATGTCACATTAATTCCGGTGTCCAAACCCTCGTAGAGCATAACGGATGTAACGGCAAAAGAGGTTAACCCTTTGATAATCGCCCACATAATGAGGGTTTCGCCGATTCGTTTCAGGTGCTCGATATTTTTTGCGAGGAATATCTCTCCCTTTTCGTAGAGGCCAAAAAGCTTGATCCCGTGCCACAATCCACGCAGAAAAACAGCAACCAAAGACCAGAAAACGAGGATCAACGTAATCTGGCTCAACCTATCAATCGTTCCGATCGGGATTTGTTGCGAATCCATAGAGAATGTCATATTCTCCAGATTGCCGATATTCAGGAGGACGAAAACGCCAACAAGCACGCTCGCCCAAGCGGTTACCCAGAATATCAGTTTGCCGATGTTCTTGATTATCCTGCTCGTTTTTTTGATTTTGCGCACGACTTCTCCTTGCTAGATAATGAATCCGGTTGCCGGATTGAAGAAAACGACTATCGCCAATGAGAGCATCAACAGCGGGAACATAAGCGCCGAAACCACGCGATCGACGATGCCGGTTGCCCTTTCGATTGACCGGTCGTCGTTTTCACATTTTGCCTCGACTGTTGCACCGATACAGCCTTCTTCCTCTTCAAAAGTCGCTGTTAGGTTTTTAGTCGTGTTCATTTTTTCTCCTTTTGTGAAATTATTTCTCGTTGCTGTTTCCAATCTAACGATCAAAAAATGAATGTCAAGAACTATTTATCGTTTTTCGGTAATTTTCATTCTAATAGCGATAGTTATTGGTCGTTATACGGTTTTTATTTTGACTTACCGCTTTAATCGACCGAAGGCTACGACCAATTTGGCCTTGACAAATCTTGATGTTTGGATTAATATTATTCGCTGATTGCGGGCGTAACTCAGCTGGTAGAGTTTCAGCTTCCCAAGCTGGCTGTCGCGGGTTCGAATCCCGTCGCCCGCTTTAAATTAATGGGGGTGTTCAGCCCCTTTTTTCATTATATATGCTCCTCATAGACGACATATCGCAAGATTCACCTGCGGAAAAAGCCGGTCTCCTTCCGGGCGATTCGATAATATCCGCCGACCGGTCTATAATCCACGATGCGCTGGATTTGCAGTTCTATATCGAGGACGAACGCTTTGTCGAATTGGTTATCCAACGATCTGGCAACAAGTTATCGATATTACTTAAAAATCCTTTTATGGAGCCGACTGGAATAATTCCACATCCAATCGGTCTTCGGCGCTGCAATAATAATTGCATATTTTGTTTTATCGATCAGCAGCCCAAAGAATTAAGGGATAGTCTTCATGTAAAAGATGAGGATATAAGGCATAGTTTCTTATATGGCAATTACATAACTCTATCGAATACGCCGGAATGGGAGATCGAGCGGGTTATAGAGCAGAAAATGAGTCCGCTCTATATAAGCGTTCATTCCACCGATGAGGATATGCGACGTAAGTTATTGCGTAACGATGGATTAGCACCTATTTTACCGATTCTAAAAAGGTTGACCGACGGCGGCGTCAGGGTTCATTCCCAGATCGTCATCGTTCCCGGATTCAACGATTCCGCAGAAATACTGACAAAGACAGTTCAAGACTTATACAAACTAGGCGATAATTCGCTTTCGTGCGCGATAGTGCCGATTGGGTTAACACGCTATCGCGATGGCTTAACGCAACTTAGACCCGTTACATCGAGAATTGCCGAAGAGATTATCGACCTTTCCGATAGAATAATGGCGAATTTTTCTGAAAACCCGGCATTTTTACAGCTCGCGGACGAGCTTTTCCTGTTGGCTGGTAAGGAGATACCGCCGATTGGTTACTACGGCGACTTCCCTCAGCTCGAAAACGGCGTGGGCATGGTTTGCATGACTATCGACGATGCGAAAAGCGCGAACCTAAATTACTCAATCAAAAAGAGTTACGACAAAGTCCTCGTGGAGATCGTTACCGGAATTCGCGGTGCAATGATAATGAAAAAGTATTTCCCGGAAAATCTCGGAATCGATGGCGTAAAATCGAGGATAACCGCCGTGGAAAATCGTTTTTGGGGAAGCTCGGTCGATGCAGCTAATTTACTGATAGGCAAAGATATACGCGACGCCATCTCAGGCTCGGACTCAGATATTATCTACCTTCCGCCGGACATTCTCAATGCCGACGGCCTATTCCTCGATAACAGAACGGTCGCAGAACTCCAGCGATCTGTTGACGGCGAGATCGTTGTCGGACCGGGCTATCTGTCAGAAATTCAGGGGGATATATTGTCGAGATATGATTGAAAAAACACTATAATATCATGTGGGACAAATACTTACAAGTAGCATTTGACAAAGAACATTAGAAAGTTCTTGACTTGCATGAGAATAATTCTTATATTTAAACCAGTTAGGGCAAAAGACTTAATGTTATTTATAAGGTATGAACGTAATATATTGCTATACGCGTATTTCGACGAACGGAGGTTGCGATGGGACTGCCGGTAGTCGCTATTTTAGGCAGGCCGAATGTCGGTAAATCTACTCTGTTCAACAGGATAGCCAGAAGACATATCGCTGTCGTCGATGATACGCCAGGGGTTACGAGAGATAGAAATTATTGCGTTATCAATTGGGCCGAACAGGATTTTGTGATCGTCGATACCGGCGGGGTTGTCACCGCGCCGAGGGGCGAGATGGAGTTGACGATCACGCGTCAGGCGGAGATCGCAGCTCGCGAGGCGGATTTGGTGATCTTTCTCATCGAAAAAGACATTGCGCCGGAGGATTTTGAAATCGCACGCAGGCTGCACCGAGAAGACCTGCCGGTCATGCTCGTAGTCAATAAGATCGACCGGGATATCGAACTGCCGATGGTCGCAGAGGCATGGAAAATGGGACTCGGAGAGCCTTTCGCTATATCGGCGAAGAACGGCCGGGGCGTGGGCGACTTGCTCGATTTTATCGGCGAAAAGCTGCCGGAATCGGGAAAGGGCGAGGATGCTCACAGCGAGATTCGGATAGCGATCGTTGGAAAACCGAATGTCGGCAAGTCCAGTTTCGTCAATAAGTTACTCGGGGAAGAAAAACTCATCGTCGATGCCGAACCCGGAACGACGCGCGACCCGATTGGGACGCCGTTCACATACAACGGTCGAAAATGGCTGCTCACCGATACTGCGGGGCTTCTCAAAAAACGGCAGTACGGGATCAGCTATTACAGCTCGCTGAGGACGGTTGCCACGATAAAACGCAGCGATGTAGTATTCCTGTTAACCGATGCCACAGAGGGGTTTAACCAGCAGGATAAGCGGATCGCGGGAATGGCTGTCGATTTTATCAAGGGGCTTGTCATCGGGATCAATAAATGGGACCTCGTCGAGGCCGAAACGATGACGTCCGCTGAGCGCGAGAAGGAGATATACGCCAACGCAAAGTTCCTTCGATTCGCGCCGATAGTCACACTTTCCGCGCTGACCGGAAGGCGCGTTCGCAGGGCATTGGATGTCCTCGAAAGGATAGCCGACGAGCGGAAAAAACGCATCACGACATCGGAGTTCAACGAATTTATGGCAAGCGCCGTCGGAAGGATACCACCGCCGATCGTGCAGGGTAAGAGGTCGAATATCCTTTATATGACCCAGGAAAGCACCGATCCGCCGGTTTTCGTTTTTTTCTGCAGGGGCGCGAGGTTTGTTTCGGAGAACTACCGACGTTATCTCGCAAGAAAGATACGCGAGGAATACGGATTCGAGGGGGTCTCGCTGAAACTCGTTTTCAAGGAAAACCGGGAGGAGGATCGTTAGGGACATGGTTCTCGCGATCGTCGCAATAGCTTATCTTCTCGGATCGATACCGGTTGGTTACATAATGTGCAAAGTAGTTGCCGGGAAGGATGTTCGGGATGGTGGAAGCGGAGCTACCGGAGCGACAAATGTCGCACGCAGACTCGGCCTTAAGTATGCGATAGTCGTCTCGATCTTCGATATTTTAAAAGGTGTTGCAGCGGTTGTGATAGCGGGTGTTTTGGCTCCAGAGATCGACTGGATTCGCGGTATCGCGGCGGTCGTTGCAATTTTAGGGCACTGCTTTCCGGTATGGATCGGGTTTCGCGGGGGAAAGGGGATTAACACCGCTCTCGGCGCGGCGTTGGTTATCGCACCGTTGGCTGTGGCAATTGCGCTCGGAGGTTTTGTCGTTACCTTGTTGATAAAGCGGTTCGTATCGGCCGGTTCTCTGATAGCGGTGATATTTTTCGCGATTTCGGTATTCGTTCTCGGTGAGCGAATAGGTGTTGGGAATCTCGACGCGAAAATCATCGCCGTCGCGATGCCGTTAATCGTCTTTTTCACGCATCGGAAGAACATAGTTAGGATTTTTAATGGCAAAGAGCTTCCGCCGATGAAGTAACGATCTTCCGATGAATTTTGAATGTCTTTTACAAACGATTATCGCAGTTTTGAGAGGTGAAATGACATGTTGACAAATTTGACAACGGTAGAATAGGCATTCCTGCCTGTTCGTCTTTGAGCATGAACGGACAAAAAATGTCCGTCCCACCGGTGAATTTGGAAATGGTTATGGCGTCGTTTAAAAAAAATTAGCTCAGGAGAATGGAGCGGTTATGGTTAAGCCGACGAAAATGTATTACTCGATCACTGAGGTTGCCAAGCTTGCAGGCTTGAAGGCCCATATTCTGCGGTATTGGGAGACCGAATTTTCCATCCTTCATCCCAAGAAGAACCGCGCCGGAAACCGCGCATATCGAAATAAGGATATCGAGATTGTTAGACTGATAAAGCAGCTCCTATATACAGAGGGATACACGATCGAAGGGGCCAAACGACAGATCAAAAGGCTACGCTCTGATGGATATAAACCGGGCGCGACACCACTTTCCGATTTCAATATCGTCAATGTCGAGGCGGCCTGTTCGGAAAAAGCGACGGATGATTTCGATGTGAAGATTCGCGAGATTCGCGATGAGCTTCGAGAGGTTTTGACTCTTCTTGGGAACAAACCAAAATAGCGGTATATCTCGATTTTTTCAATCGATTATCACAGTTTTGTGAGGTGGGAAATGATGATATCGGTTATTCTAGGTTTTGTGATATTTCTTATCGTAAATCTATTCATGCGAACGCCGACTCCGGCGATCTATATAGCGGCCTTCATACTATCTGCGTCCGCTTGTTTTATTTTGACAATGAAAACCGCTTCCTGGCGAAAAAAGGTTTTCAGGTTTCTGCCGATTCTCTGTGTCGCGATAATTCTTTCATGTCCATCGATTAATGCTGCCTATGCCGGGGGAAAGGTCACATTTTTTGGCGGAGCACCCGCGACGGATATAGATATCCTTGCGATGACATTCACGAGTCCGTTGCCTTTCATGACGATAACGGATTCGCTCGGCGACTATTCGATAACGATCGATATTCTTCCGGGGATTCATGATTCGTTGTTTGTTTTTTGTTCTTCGGGTGTCGGGTATCATTCGGCGCCGGAATACTATATTGAATATATTTCCGACACCGACAGTCTGACCGGCATGGATTTTGTTTTATGGCCGGATAGTGTTCCGGGATTCAGTCTCACGGTCTGGGTCGTGGATTCGATCGGTGACGCGATTAACGATGTGGAAGCGCTGTGTCGCTTCGATGGAACCGGCGTCCCGGATGTTCTGGACTCCACCGATTACGGCGGTCGCTGCGTTTTGTCGCTCGACCACGAAGGCGATTATATCGTTACGGCGACATATACCGATTGCTTTTCCGTTCCGGCGGTGGAAACCGTTTATGTCGGGATTGCCAGCCCGAATCCGGAAATCCATTTTACGATGCTCGATTCCGCTCTGCTATCGCCATATTGGATTTATATCGAGGGCATCGACATCATCGGCGAGCCGGTCGAATCGCTTTTTGTTGAGTGGTCTCCGGCGGATTCCTCGGATTGGACGCCGCGATGGACTGATTCTACCGGTTTTGCGGCATTTAATCCGCCGAGACCGGGGGAATACGATATTCGGATGGCATATTTTATGTCCGGTTTTTTCATCGATCCGGTCGAAACGACGATGGTTTTGACAGCCACAGAATCGGTCGATACGCTAATCTGCAGGATATTGCCAGACACGAATGCTATCGCGGAATCCGTTCTCCCGAAATCGTCGGAGATTTCGGTTTATCCCAACCCATTCAATTCGGCGGTTACGATTTTCCTCGATACGCCCGTAGGGGCGGGTTTGAGACCCGCCCGCGTGGAGATTTTCGACCTCGCCGGACGACGCGTAGCGCAATTGCCCTCACCCTCGGTCCCTCTCCCAGCGGGAGAGGGAGGGAATTCCTTCTCCCTTTGGGAGAAGGTGTCCGAAGGACGGATGAGGGCCGAATTCACATGGCAACCGGAAGAATCCGTCGGCAGCGGAATATATTTGGTTCGCGCAAAATTTGGCGATAGGAGTATTGTTAAACATATCGTATATTTGAAATAGAAAAGGAAATCACCGTATAAGAGCACCTGCGTATTTATCCCTGCTTTTAATCGAAGAGAGAGGCGATTATTATGAGAAATACGATTGTAATATTTATTATATCCATTGCAAGCTGCATTCACGGCATAGATATACTGGGAGCCGATTGGTATAATCATCGCATTGTAAAGATCGACGATTTCTCGGGCGCGGGATGGATTACTTATGGCACTTATGGTTCCGGCGTCGGCCAGTTCGACGGACCGATAAGCGTGGCAATCGGGTTCGATGGGAAAATCTATATTGCAGACCGGGGTAACGACCGTATTGTCAGAATCGACGATATGACCGGTGCCGGATGGATAGCCCTTGGTGGATTTGATTGGCCCCGCGATATTGCTTTCGATCGACATGGCAAGATATACGTGGTCAACGAGGCAAGCGACGGCATAGCGCGGATCGACGATATGACCGGTGCCGGATGGCTTTCTTTTGGAAGCACAGGCTCTGGTGTTTTTGAATTTTTACGCCCTTCCGGTATTGCTGTAGGTCAATCCGATAATATCTACATTGCGGATTTTCAGGCAGATCGTATCGTCCGCATAGACGATATGACAGGCTCGGGGTGGGTTACTTATGGAACCCACGGTTCCGGCGTCGGCCAGTTCGACGGCCCTTTGCGAGTTGCAATAAGATATAATAATCGAAATAGGGTAGCGTTGCGTTAAATGGGTCTATTTGTTTGTAGTTAGTTGACATATTATCTACTTACTTACTTTCATTGAATGAGCATTGAACCAGAGCTTAAGGAACGCCTTGCACGACTTATCCGTTTGGAACCCGTCCATGTTCTTCAATTTGCGCTCTAATGTCCTGTTCCAGGCCTCGATGCCGTTGGAATTAGATGGCAAATCCGCGCTGTTTTTGTAGGCGAGGAGAAGATCGAGATTCCGTTCGAGCGACCTAAAAAATCTCTTATGGTATGATGCCGGAAAGAACGATTTAAGCGCTAAAAGCCGCGATAACAAAGCCTTAGCCTCATCCATAGTGGGCGCTTTAACAATAGCTTTCACTGTCGCCCTGAATGCCTTGTTTCTCCAATAAT
>CAYNTG010000076.1:0-11834 GCA_964400105.1 uncultured bacterium | reverse complement strand
AAATAGACCCATTTAACGCAACGCTACCAAATCCTCGACGAATTCGATGGCTTCCGGCATGGAATCGAGGATATCGCCCGCAATCATCCCGCGTCGGCCGAGGGTCGATGCGGCGATGTCTCCGGCTAGGCCGTGGATATATACTCCGATCCGCGCTGCATCGATCGGCTCCAAACCTTGGGCGAGAAAACCCGCGATAAGGCCGGTAAGGACATCGCCGCTGCCGCCTGTGGCCATGCCGTTGTTGCCGGTTTTATTGATATAGATTGGACCTGTCTGGCAGGATATTGTAGTCGGTGCGCCCTTGAGCACGAGAACGTCGGTGCCTATTTCCGATGCCCATTTATTCATGTTATTGAATCGATTATCGACAATCTCACCGATAGAAATATTCAGTAAATGTGCTAATTCGCCGGGATGTGGAGTGATAACAACTTTATTACCGAATTTTGTTGAGATATTCCGCCCACGAAGTTTCGATATGCAGTTCAATCCATCCGCATCGATGACCGTTGGACATGGAAGTTTGGGGAGCAACCGCGCCACGAGATCGACCGTTTCGCGATGGGTGCCGATCCCCGGCCCGATTGCCGCAGCATCCGCATTCGAGAGGATTCGCACGATATCGCCGAGTGCCCGGACGGAAAGGCAGCGATGTTTCGCTACCTGCTGCACCGGGCGTGTAACCGCCTCGCGCACTATCGCCTCGACCGTATCGGTCAAACCCGACGGCACGACCATCTCTACCAGGCCGGTTCCGCATCGAAGAGCGGATTCGGCGGCCATAACAGCCGCTCCGGACATCCCCTCGCTGCCGGCAAGTATAGCGGCTTTCCCGAATGTCCCCTTATGTCCGTCGCCGGGGCGGAATGGAAGAAGCGCGGCCAGTTCCGCCGTAGAATCGGTTCGCCAATCGATCTCACCTGATGCCTGAAGGATAGCCTTCTCAGGGATTCCGATATCGACGATAAAAAGCTCGCCGATATAGTCCTTTGCCGGAAACAGCATTTGGCCGATCTTCGGCAGCCCGAACGTCGCGGTGACAACGGCACGGATCGCCTTGCCGCCGAAAACCTCGCCGCTGTCGGCATCGACACCGGTCGGGTTATCCGCTGCAATCGTTGGGAGACCGCTTTTCAAAACTCGATGAACCATTTCGCCGATAGCGCCGAGCGGCGCTCCCTTTGCGCCGGTTCCAAGAAGCGAATCGATTACGACGTCGGCGCCGGAAAGATCGATCTCGCCTCCGGGCAAAATATGGAATTTTACGCCGGCTGCTTCGGCCTCCTCGAATGCGGTTCGAGCGTTGCCGCCAAGCGTGTCCGGATCGACAGACGAATATACGACAACGCCGCAATCTGCCGATGCGAGAAGGCGCGCCGCTGTCCAGCCATCGCCGCCGTTATTGCCGGGACCCGTGAGAACAGCGATGTTTTTTCCGCCGTCGATCTCTTCGAGAAGTTTGCGCGTTATGCGTGCAAGGCCCTCGCCGGCTCTGTGCATGAGATCCATCCCCGGAATACCGATCTCGTCTATAGCGATTCGGTCGATCTCCCTCATCGTTTTAGCATTGACGACACGCATGTTAAAACTCCGTTTCCTTTACCCTAAAAATGAATTATGATACTGACTTCCGGGGTCAACAGATGCTGGTGGGTTTCGCCGACCGATTCCGGGTAAAAATTGAGATTGAATACCTCCATCGTGCCGACCGCGACGCTCCCGATGGCGGTCAGCGCCCATACATCGGTCATCTCCGCCGTGGTCGAGAAAATCCCCAGGATCGCCGAATTGACCGCCCTCCGCGAAAATTCTTTCCAGAAGAGAAATCGCGGATAGTATGTTTCCAAACTGGCCCCGGCGCAAATCTCGACACGCGATTTCGCGCCGATAGAGACACCGATCAAAAGCTCATTCGAGTCGAAATAGTGCAACTTATCGGTTCGCGCGTCGCTATCGGCGGTGAAGTCGGCCCATGTCATTGTCTGCTGGATTTTCGGGTCGCTGTGAAGGAAATATAATCCGCCGCACCTTCCCTGCACGAATGAAAAGTGCTTCCAGGGATGAACGATAAGCCGCGTCGATACGCCGAAGCTATTGATAGCAAGGTTTACGCTGTCGTTCTCGAACTGAGAGCGGCCATACTCGAAAGCGATTGTCAGATGAGCCGGCAAGCTCGATTCCGAGGTGGAAGTGATCCCAAGACCCGCAGATGCCGAAAAAGCCAGCGTCGCCGGATCGAAGTTTTCCGAGATGTCTTTGTCCGCCGCTTTGTCGTTGAGGTTCAATGGAATAGCGTATCCGACATCGCCGGAAATATCCAGCGTGAATTCGGCCTCGTCTCCCTTGAATTCCCAAATGCCAAACGAAAATTTCTTGTCCCATGCATACGATAGGCTTGCAAAAATTAATAAAACCACGATAACAGATAGAACGCGTTTCATATGGCCTCCATTAAGTTATTTTTCTCAATATAACAATTATGTTAACGCTCGCAAGCAGTAAGATAAACGCTGGCGCGGCACAACGTGTTAGCCCGGTTGCCGTTCGGCCTTACGATCCATTTCCTCGGCAGCCTTCGTCGAAAGACAGCTCCTCCAGAGAGCCGGATTTGAACGCATCGATATTCTCGGTTATCGTGGCACCTTGCTTACGATAGACCTTCACGTTCGTATCGCTTAATCTGTTGATAGCCTTAAGGCCGATACCCGACACGACGATCGCATCGATGCCGCCGGAGAGCGCGACATCGAGCGGTGTCAGGCTGATGTCGCCGGTGTTGTGACGCGAGCCGCTACCGTCGATAACCTCGATAGCGTTTGTTTCCGTATCGACATTGATAAAATATACCGCCTGACCAAAATGATCGGATACCCGGCTTTCAAAACTGCGGTCTTCGAGGGTTGGAAAACAAATCTTCATAGTTCCTCCGTTTCTATAGTGTAATACTTCAATCTAAACCGTTTTAAAACTAATGCCGCTTCTTCAAATGTCAAGCGAAGATGATATAATGATATTTTGTGTATTAAGACACATTTATTTAAAACAATCGCCGCTTCGGAATGTCAAGGAAAATCTGGCACATTTGCGTGTGCGCCCGTCATGAAAAAAAACGGATTGCGTTAGTTCGCAAACTGGTCAACGCTGTTGACCCCTTGTATCTTCCTTGCATTCGTTCTTTGACAAAATATTTTAGAGTAACAGAAATTTTGGTGAAATTCCTTGCGTTAGATGTAACTTGGTATTAGTATTATTGATATGAAACAAATCTTAGGATTATTATTGCTTTTCTCGATAATCGTGGCTGCTCCGGTCAGGGTGGCACGAGATGTCCATTCTGTGGCATCGGGGACAAACAACGCACGCACCGTCGTGGCCGACCGGATGGGACGGTTATATGCGGCTTATTCGGGACACGATCTCTCGAATTACCAGATATATATTGCATACAGCATCGATGGCGGCGCGACATGGGATCCAACATGGGCGACGATTACAACCTCGGCGCTCGACGATATAGCGCCGTCGATGGCTATCGATTCGAACGACACATTGCACGTCGTATGGCGGGGGAATATTTCCACGGGCACCGATGCCGATCTGCTCTACACGAAATACCCCAATCCATCGATTACAACTATCTGTGCCCACTCCGGTTATCCCGGGACGAATTGTCCCTCGATAGCGGTGGATTCAAATGACGATCTTCATGTTGCATGGACGGGATGTCCCTCCGCGTGGAGGGTGCGCTATATGCATTATGATAGAGGCACCGGCACCTGGGACCCGCCCGAGGATATCGGAACACGAACTCCTTCGCGGTGGCCGTCCATCGAGGTCGATTCAGCAAATCGCCCGCACATCGTTTATCGAAACAGTTTCAGCAGTCATTATCATTGCGCGCATCGTTACAAGGAAAGCGGCGCGTGGGTCGGTTTCAACGGAGAGGATCACGATACTCTGGATATATTGCCCGCATCGGTAGAATACTCATCTGTGTTCATCGATCCGGCCGGCAATCTCCATGCGGTTTGGGAATGGATGGCTGCGTTTTCGAGCAATCCCGATTCAGTGAGGTATCGCAAATATAATATTTTATCCACTAGCTGGCTTCCGATATATACGCCATTTGGAAACGGACCTGCAGATGTGCATACTGTATACAACGGCGATGTTGTCGTCGATGACATGAACGATGTGTATATCTTCTACCACGATAACAACAGCCTATATTGCAATGTTTCCCGCGACGGCGGTGCGACGTTCACATTGGATACGCTATTATCGAATGACGGGCGAGCACGCTATCCCAACGCTCGCGGAAGCAATTTTCCCGCCTTTAACCGTCCGGTATTTCCTTGTGTCGATTATGTTTGGACATGGAACGATCCCGACAGTGCAGTAGTCTCTCTCATGTTCGACAGGTTGTGTCTCGAGCCGGAGGAGGAACCGGAAACGACATTCGTCTGCGCACATTTTGGAGAACCGGCGGAGAGTAGCTGGACATCCTGTGAGGATCAATCGATAACCGCGTTCATCGGATGCTGCAATTCGGGCGATACGCTGAAGGTCTTTTCATCCGATACGACGGTGGAATATTTCGATTCCACGACTTCGAGCTGGTTACCGGCGCTCTACCTCAATCCGACGCCATGGGGAACATATTGGATACATCTCGACAGCTCGGATTGGGTATGGAGCGAATATCCCGCCAGCTACAACCATGGAGATTGGTTCCGAAGCATCATCGATTTCGACTGCGACGATATCGACACAGCTTTCATCAGAATTCAGTGCGACAACAAGGGATATATCTACGTGAACGGGACCTATGTCGATACGACACACGGCAATTCCGGCGGCGGTTCCGCCGGTTGGCGCACGCTATATGAATTCGATCTCACGCCGTATTTTCACGGCGGCGCGGATACAGTAACGATTCGTGGCTATAATTCCGGCGGCATCGCCGGGATGATGTTCGAGATCGGCATAATATGCCGTGGAGCTTGCTGCGGCGCTATCGACGAATCGACTATCGATTTCACGCTGAACGGCGATCATTATTCGCCCGCCGATCCGGAGCTTTTCTGGGATGGCGATTCGACGCTCGTTTTCACGCCGATTCCACCGGACACATTCGAAAACGGCGACACGATTGTCGCGTGCGTCGAGTATGCGGAGGATACTTGTGCCGGAGCGCTCGACACGGCGGTATGCCGGAGCTTCTTCGTCGATCTCTCGCCTCCGGTAATATGGGGGATCGAACCGCCGCCCGGCTCGACGGTTCCCGATACATTCCCCGATATATATTGCGACCTTTTCGACAGCCTGTCCGGCCTCGACACATCGTCGATAGCGGTTTCGGTCAGCTCGACCGGCGAAACGCCGTTCACACTCATCTGGACCGGAACGGAGTGGCATCTCGAATGGAACCTCTCGACCGGATGGTGGTGGGGCGATACGGTTACGATTTGCGTAACCGCCACCGACACGACGGATTACTGCCCGGATAACATTTTAGACACCTGCTGGAGATTTTACATCCAACCGTGCAGGCCGCTCGATATATGGGTCGATTGCCCGCTTCCCTGCTATTCATATTCCTCGTGCACAACCGGCGCGGTGGTCTTCGGGATATCGGATACCGCAGGCAGGGGAATCGATACTACAATGGCATATTTCACGGTGATCAGATACTTCCACGCGATGGCGGAGACGCTTTTCCTCGAGTCTCCATCGCCATATATAATCTTCGATTTCGCTACGGACAGCACGATATCCGTTTGGGGTAATTGGGTCGATGGCGACAGCGTATCGGTATCCCTCGACAGCATCTTCTCGCCCGATGGTTGCGTCACCGAACCATAAATCGGTAGTGAAAAAATTAAGTTTTTGTTTGACAGTAAGATTATTATCGTTATAGTCTATTAGAGGTATCGTTTCCAATAGTTCATAGTAGGATATATATTGGATTGTGTAATATTTTTCCAAAGTAACTTGAAAATAGCCAATTATCGACGGTTTCTCGGAGTGGTCGTTTCCATTCTGATTTTAGTGTTATCGGCTTTCGCAAGGCCGGTAATCATCGGGGGGAAAACAATTCCGGAGAGTCGGATTTCTAGGGATGCCGTCGGTCAGGTCATCGCGCTCAATCTTCGTGGAATGGGGCTCGATGGGTATTACACATTACGTTGCATCCGGCCTTTTGCCAGTTCCATTCAAGCGATAGATATTTCCGATAACGAACTTACGAGGATAGACCTTTCGCCGCTCTCCGATGCTTTAAACCTCTATTCGCTGAATCTATCCAATAACGATCTCAAGGAAATCGACCTTTCGCCGCTCGCCGGTTTGGAGCGTTTTTCGCTTTTGATGGCCTCGTCGAATCGCATCTCGGAAATAGACCTCGCACCGCTTGCCCGATGCCCACGAATGAAAATACTTAACATTCAGGACAATCGGATAAACTCTATCGATCTCGAGCCGCTGTGTTGCTGCGACAGCCTTCGCGCGATATGGCTCTATAACAATCAACTTTCCGATATCTCTGTCGATGCACTTTCGCGAATCAAAAGCCTTCGCGAGGCCCGCTTATACAAGAATAAGCTCCTGGATGAATGTATCGAAAGACTGCAGGAATTCGCATCGACGAACCCATCGATAGAAATTCTTTATAAGTAAAATTTTGTCCGGGTTGAAAGGCGGTCTTCGATATCCCTTTTGAGCGGACGAAGGACGACTGCTCCGACCGCTATCATTACCGCGAGGACAAGAATGGCTCCCCTATATGCGTATGTATCTCCCAAACTGCCCAACAACAAGGTCGAGAGGCCCCATAGGATGGGGCCAAGAATCGCGGCGGTCTTTCCGGAAAGCGAATAAAGCCCGAAGAATCGCCCGATATTTTCTGGCGGTGAAAGCTCGATCAGAAGCGGCCTCGACGCCGTCCAGACGCCGCCCAAAAGAATACCGATTATCGCTCCCATTCCGAAGAAAACCATTTTCCCGTTTAAAAGGACGAGCGCGACCAGCGAAATCACCCACCCGACGAGGACTCCCATAAGCGTTTTCCACGCTCCATGCCTATCGACAACCTTCCCGAAAAACCACGATCCCACAGCGGCGAATGCCGTAGCTACAACGAAGAATTGGATTTTCAAGCTGTCGCCGAGGCCGATAGCCTTTTCGGAATAGACTCCCATAAAAAGGATCGCGGTCTCGATTCCCTCCTGAAAAAAGAGTTTTCCCACCAAAAAACGCCGGATGCCGGGGTATTTTTTCGTGTCGCGCAGGGTTTCGATAATCATTTTTACGGGAGAAATATTATCGATGGGCGGCGCGGGATTTCTTTTTTCCTTTAAAAAGAGAAAGATCGGAAGCGAAAAGATAACAAAGAGGATCGCCGTCGGGATGAAGGTCGCCTCTCTTCCGCCGGCCTCGATCCATGGAATATCGATGCCGAACAGCGCGCCTTCGTTGAATGGGAGGACGAAGATCATGCCGACTATCGAACCGATATAGCCGACGGCCACGCCGATCCCGCCGATCCGACCGATCATCCCCTTAGGTGCGACCGATGGAAGCAGCGAGTTATAGAACACCAGACCGATTTGATATGCGATATTGGCCACGAAAAAAAGCGCGAGGAGTATATATACATTGACGCCTGCCCGGGCGTAGAAGCCGATGGCTACCGTGGCGGCGCAGCAGATCGCCGTCGCTATGAAGAGCGCCGGTTTGCGCCTGCCAATAGTATCCGTAAGCTGGCCGAGAAATGGCGCGCTCACCGCGACGACGAGCATCGAAAGGCTGTTGGCTACCGCGACATAGATATCGCGATAGCCCAAACTCACGACGATAAGGAGTGGAAAATAGAGCGAAACGACGTTCATCGAGAAGATCGTATTCGCGAAGTCATACATGCTCCACGACATGACCTGACCGGCGCGGGCCTTTTCCGGAGGGATTTCCGGCTTATAGGCCAAGGTCGTCGCTTATCGATTGCATTGCGCGAAGCGTGATCTCGACGAACTCCTCGAGTGGGATTCCGAGCTTTTCGCATTTTCGGATCTGGTCTCGATTTGCACCGGCGGCGAAACGCTTCTCGCCGAACCTTCGCATCACGAAAGCCGTGTCGAGTGCGGCGAGCTTTTTATCGGGGTGCATAAGCGCCGCCGCGACGATAAGCCCGGTGAGGCCATCGACGGCGTGAAGCGCCCAATCCATCTTGGTTTTCGGCGGATATTCATCGTGGTTAGGATGAGCGCGAATAGCATCTATGATTTCGGGATCGACTCCCTTTTCGGATAACATTTCCGCGCTTAAAAGCCCGTGACGCGGGAAATCTTTCTCGGTTTCGTCATAATCGATATCGTGGAGAAGCCCGGCGAGTGCCCATTTTTCCGTGTCGCCTGCGAGCCTTTCCGCGAGCGCACGCATCGCGGCCTCGGTTGCGAGCATATGCTTTATGAGATTCCTTTTCGACACACTTTTTTCGACAAGTTCGAGTGCTTCGGTTCTATTCAATTTTCCTCCCTTTTTTGAGAATATATTATTAGAAATTTTTTTGGCAAGCCGTTATATACAGAATATCTTGAAATATAAACAAAAAAATCGCCAAAGTTACAATGTTATAATTGACAAAGCTTGTTGTGTGGTATAAAATTATGGCGTGGAGAGTATTTCACGAAATATCGAAGATTACCTCGAAGTAATCTATCGGCTTATCGAATCGGATAGACCGGCGGCCATGAGCATAATCGCCGACGAGATGAATGTCTCGCGGCCTTCGGTTACACAGATCGTTTCGAAGATGGTCGATATCGGGCTTGTCCGGCATGAGCCATACGGCGATGTAACGCTCACTGAGAAGGGTCGGACGATTGCCAAAAGTGTAAGTCGAAGGCATCGTCTGTTTTCCGAATTTCTCCACGGTATCCTCGGCGTTCAAAAGGAGATAGCGGATAATGAGGCGTGCAAGTTGGAGCACGCTATCGGTCTTGGGACGACCGAGCGATTGGCGGCTTTCGTGCGTTTCGTGAACGCCTCCGAAGAATCTCCGGAATGGCTTGTGCTTTTCAAAGAATATGCAGAGACGAATCGTTTCCCGGAGGTCTGCATAAAATGCCCGCGTTTCAATGATAAACCGGAGGATCGATAATGGCTGGATATTCAGGAAAACGCATCCTCCTCGGAGTGACCGGCTCGATCTCCGTTTATAAGTCATGCGAGATCGCACGAGAATTTATAAAAGGCGGCGCGGAGGTTCGCGTGGTTATGACTCACAACGCCGCTCGTTTCGTGGATCCGATGCTGTTCGAGGTGCTGACAAGTGGCCCGGTATCGGTGGAGATGTTCCCCGAAACTGGAAGCAAGCTGGCGCATATCGAGCTGTCTTCGTGGGCCGATCTTTTTCTAATCGCCCCTGCGACGGCGAATCTCATTGGAAAGGCCGCCGCCGGAATTGCCGACGATCTTTTGACATCTACGCTTATTGCTTTCGACGGGCCGGTGTTGCTCGCACCGGCGATGAACGAGCGTATGTGGGCGAATATCGCAGTGCAGGATAATATCTCGCTTTTGCGGGAGCGGGGTTTCGATTTCGTCGGACCGGAAAGCGGAGAGCTTGCATGCGGCGATATCGGCAATGGAAGGCTGATCGCTATCGAGAAAATCGTCGCGGCATCGGAAAGGGCTATTGTCGGCAAGACGCCCTTTTCCGGCAAAAAATTGCTTATCACCGCTGGCCCGACGAGGGAATATATCGACGACGTTCGATTTTTGTCCAACCCATCGACCGGAAAGATGGGTTATGCTATCGCAAGAGAGGCCTTCGTGCGCGGCGCCGATGTTACTTTGGTTAGCGGGCCGTCGAGTCTCGTCGCGCCGTTCGGAGTGAATCTAATTTCGACGGTAAGCGCTGCGGAGATGGCGGAGGTCGTGCTCGCTAAGGCTTCGGACTCCGATATGGTTATCATGACAGCCGCCGTTGCGGACTGGACAACGAAGCGCATTCCCGGAAAGGTCCAGAAGGCCGGGCGAACCGAATGGAATATCGAGTTTCACAGAACGAAGGATATTCTCGCGGAATTGGGCGAGCGCAAGGGGAATCGGATTCTCGTCGGTTTCGCGGTCGAGACGGAGAACGAGGTCGAAAATGCGCGTAAAAAGCTGATCGATAAGAACCTCGATATGATCTTCGTGAACAATCCGGGGCATCCCGGCGCGGCATTCGGGTCGGATACGAACCGGGGATATATCGTGTTACCGGATTCCGAAGTCGAAATCGATACAGTTAAAAAAGAAGAATTGGCGGCAATTTTACTTGACCGATTGGAAAAACTGATCGAGATCGATGGAGAAATCCTTTGACGACGACGGATATTAGCTTATCTTGCAATTTCGAGAAGTTAATCGATAGTGGTGTTGAGATTTCTGATTTTTGACAGAAAACAAGAGGTTAACCTGTCATTGCGAGGAGGGTATAGCCCGACGTGGCAATCTCCTTCACTCGGATGACATAATTTATTATTTTAATTTTGTGAAGTTTAAACTCATTTTTCAACAATCTGTATTAGAGGTATTTATGGCAAAAAATATTGCGATTTTGATGTTGATCATGGCATTGAGCGTTTTCGGCGATATTATCACGATCGATAACGGTCTGGTAGAGATCGCCATGGACGATTCGACCGGTCGATTCAGCATGGGTAAGCCCGGCGGCGACCCATACATCGATGGATTTCCAACATCGGTCGAGGGCGGATATGTCGTCATTCGAATCGAGGGAACGTTTTATTCCAATAAACCGGGCAGGGGCGCGCCGCTGACCCTTCTGGACGAGGGCAGGATTCCCGAGGATTTTTACATGACGATCCAATGGATACGCGATCCGATCCGATTGTGGCAGAAGTTTTATCTTATGCCGGAGGAGTCCCTCGATGCATTCTGCAATATCGAATACCTCGCATATAACGATGCTGCCGATTCACATTCGGTCGGTTTCAAGGTCTATATCGATCCCACGGTCGGCGACAATGCCAATCCGATCCTCGAATTTGCCACCGGGGTCTCGAATTCGACATGCCGATTTGTTGGCGACGATGTGCCGGCTTACTGGACACTTTACGAGAATTCCGTGACGCAGGATAGCTCGTTCGCTTTGGCGCAGGGCGTTCCGTTTGGGAGCGATATGCTATATCCCGATGAAATGGCTTTTGCCAATGTCGATGAGTTGGACAGGGAAGAGTGGGGGTTCAGCTTCATGCCGGGAAGCCCGCTCACCGATCTCGCTTTCGTGACCAAATGGAATAACATTTCACTCTCGCCGTATAGTTGGTATATCGTTCAGATATACTATGGCGGCGGATATCCGAGTTTTAACATCGGCGAAAGATATAGTCGCCGTCCAAAGACGGTTTCCATCGGAAATCCGTTCCCGAACCCATTCAACGCGCGGGTTTCCATCCCGTTCGAGGTTCTCGAAAGTCCTCGTCTTGTGAGCTGGAATATCTACGATCTCACAGGCCGGGTCGTCAGGCACGTTTCCCCGGAGCGTTTAGAGCCGGGCGATTATCGGGTATCGTGGGACGGAAAGGGTGATTTTGGCAACGGGTTACCGTCCGGGATATATCTCCTCGCGTTATGGGGCGACGGAGTCCGTCATACGAAGCGCCTCGTCATTATCGAATAGAGATCGCTGATTTTTTATCCGGTCGGGAAATTGGACGCGGAGCAATCCCATTACCAGTTGCGGAAAATGGAGTATATTGAGGGCGACGGAGACCGCATGAAAGAAAAAAGGTAATCCACAATGGGAAAATTCGACAAACTTC
>CAYNTG010000075.1:0-11875 GCA_964400105.1 uncultured bacterium | reverse complement strand
CGGCATTGACGATATGTTTTTTTCAGCATCGGGATTGTCCCGTTCGGTTCACATCGGGCATTTTCGAGTACACTTTTACCGAGCGCAATTTTGCCGGGTCTCGCTTTAATTTGTTGGACAACATAGCATTAGGCGGACGGTATCTTTATGGCATATCGGATGCGTATTCACAGGATGTATTCGATTATTCGGGAGAGTTTTTGAATTTAACGCGCCGCAGCCACGGCCTCATGACTCTCCCGGATTTTTTTATTTGTGATCGGTTCAACTATCCGAAAAAACGATTGCCTATTGGGCTTTGATTCATTAGTTTAACAGTATATGGATTAATCAAAGGTGGATAATGGCGATTCTCGTCACGAACGATGATGGTATATATGCGAAAGGGCTATACGAACTGGTCGGTGCGCTCAAGGCGATTGGCGAGGTTGTAATTGTAGCGCCGGACCGCGAGCAATCGGCGGTCGGGCATTCGATTACGCTTTCCAGCCCATTGCGGGTCACGAAGATATATAGGAACGGGGATTTCTATGGCTATGCCACGAGCGGCACTCCTGCGGACGCAGTAAAATTAGCGATCAGGTCGATTTTAAGCGAGGTTCCGGAACTGGTCGTTTCCGGGATCAACCTCGGGGCAAATGTCGGCGCGAGTTTGATATATTCCGGAACGGTTTCGGCTGCAACGGAGGGATGCCTCATGGGTGTGCCGTCGATAGCCGTCTCATTGGACAGCCGCATCGGCAATCATTGGAAGTATGCGGCGGAATTCGCCGCATGGATCGCAAAGATGGTTTTGAAAAAAGGATTGCCGAAGGAAATTCTGCTCAATGTCAACGTGCCGGACCTTCCGCCAGAAGAGATTAAAGGGGTGGCGGTTACGAGCCAGGGAAAGACGAGCTTCAACGATTTTTTCGAGGAGCGCATGGATCCGCGCGGACAGCGTTATTATTGGATGTGCGGGACTATGGTCGCCGACGATGAGTCCGAAGACCACGATGTCGTCGCGCTGAGCAATGGATATATATCCGTTATGCCGGTGCATTATGACCTAACGGCCTATAAATATATTCCCGAGTTTTCCAAATGGAATCTGAATAAGGCATGGAAAGGTAATGCTTAACGAGATACTAAAACTGTGTTTCGGCATCCTTGTGCTGTATGTTGGTGCGGAGGGCATGGTTCGTGGGTCGAAACGGCTCGCTATCACGCTCGGAATCCATCCCCTCGTTATCGGTCTCACTATCGTGGCGTTTGGGACATCGATGCCGGAGCTGGTGGTCACGCTTACCGCAACATATATGGGATCGCCCTCTATCGCCCTCGGAAATATCATCGGGTCGAATATCGCGAATATGGGCTTGATCCTCGGTTTATCGGCGCTCATCTCTCCGTTGAGGGTGGAGGATCGCACGGTGCGGCTCGAGGTGCCCATCGCGATCTTCTCTGGAATTCTGCTTTTCTTTTTTGCTGGAAACCTCGAGATAACTTTGGTCGAGGGAATCATCCTCATCTTCGGATTTATCATTTTCTTTTTCCTGGCGGTTTTCCCGGAGATTGCCAAGGGTTGGCGCGTGCTGCCCGATGAGCTTACATTCGAGCTTGAAAATCCCATATCGCCGGAGGAGATTGCCGAGGCACGTGCGAATCAAAGCTTCGTCTCCGATCTTCTGTTGATAGCCCTCGGAATCGCTGGAATGGTGCTCGGTGCGGATTTCACGGTTTCTTCGGCGGTCTATATCGCCCTCGATCTCGGTATCAGCGAAATGGCTATCGGAGCTACAATCATTGCGCTTGGAACGAGCCTTCCGGAGCTTGCGACATCTATTGTTGCCGCTATCAAAAACGAGCCTGATATCTCCGTCGGCAATGTGATCGGCTCGAATCTCTTCAACACGTTGATCGTTGCCGGGACACCGGCCCTTGTTATGGGTTATTTCCCGATCGAAAACTCGGTGTTGATCTACGATTTCCCGATCATGATCGGCCTTTCGATCCTTTTGATGCCGCTTCTTCGATCCGGCGGCAAGCTCGATTGCAAGGAAGGGCTCGGCATTATTCTGATATATGTTTTCTATATCGTCCGGATTTTGACGAACCTCGAGCTTTTCATTCCAATCGGTCCGAATTCCTGGCCCGGATAAAATTATTTTTCCACCACGACTTCATCGACGGGCCGGACAGAAAATGTTAGCTTACATAGGAATATCTTCGCGACGGCCAGCCGCACCGGCACGGTCATTGTCCGCCATCACATAGGAATTACCCATATCGAAGCTTCGATTTACTACTCATCGGATTATCGTGTTATTTCATGCTTGACCATTTGATTTTTTACTTTATACTATCCTCGATAAGGTTAAATTTTGCATAATGTTAAGCAGATGGATTTGTTCTGGGTAATTCTATGTCGTTAAGAACTATTCTTATAGCCGCGATTTTTGTTGTTCTTATCTGCGGGAATATTTCGGCGATTCCGGCTCGACGGACGGAAACGATGCTGGTCGATACATTGCCGCCGGTTGTGCGTCTTGTGTGGCCGGACTCCGGCGCTTTTGTCTCATGCGATTTCGTCGTCGTCGAGATGGTGTTGACCGACGATTTTTTCATCGACCGCGAATCGATTTTGCTCTCGGTGTTCGCAGAGCTTGGCGTCCATTCGGTTCCAGAGTCTTTGGTCAGTTTTGTCGATAGCTTCTATTATTTTCCGATTCGAATGCCCATGGTCGATGGCGACACGGTCGAGCTTCTTATGAATCCCGTTACGGATTTCAACGACAACGAATCGCCGAGTTTCTGGTGGAGCTTCATCATAGATATGACCGGCCCGGAGATTACCGATCCAGAGCCGATCCCCGGCTCGGAGATCGCAAATCCTCGCCCGCCGATATCGGCGACCCTCGACGACCACGCCGGAATCGCTATCGACAGTTGCACCATATCCATCGACGGAGCCGTCTATCCGCTTCTCGGAACCTATGTCACATGGTCTGGGACAAGATTCACATTTCACACGGATTGGGCCGACATGTTCTTCCGTGGCGGCGACACTATCGAGGTTTGCGTCCACGCCGAGGACGAGGCGGAGGGCTGCGGATTCAACACGACCGATAGCTGCTGGAGCTTTTCGGTGCCGCTCGGCGGGCCTGTGGCCGATATGACATTTCCGCCGAACGGCGAATGGATGTCCTGCCCGGACAGCGGCGCGATCTTCCGCATCGAGGACGCGGACGGAATCGAGCCGGATTCGATATGGCTCGTTTTCGGCGAAGATACGATTCGGTTCGGCGACGCGGGACTCGTTTGGGCGGCGCCTTTTGCGTATCTCGATCTGACTCCATTCGGCGATGGATGGTTTTCCGGCGAGCTTCACGCCTGCGATATATTCGGAAATAGGCTCGACCCGCCGCTTTCGTTCGGATTCGGGATCGACACGGAGAAGCCCTATCTGAGCGGCGAATACCCCGCCGCTTACAGCCGGTCGGGAGACCTCGATCCGGTTGTTACGTTCGATATCCTCGACGATCTGTCCGGGGTGCGGCATATGCCGACGCTCGCGGGCGTCTCGGTCGATGGCTCTTCGTGGAGCTGGTTTTCGCTCTCGGACTACGAATTCTCCGTAATCGGCGACAGCTACACGCTCGATTCGATAGCGATTCCGTCGCTTCACGGCGGAGATACCGTAACAGTGCGCGTTTTGGTGCATGATTCGGTTACGGTTTGCCATGTCAACCAGCTTGACACGAGCTGGTTCTTCTATATCCCCTCGACGCCGCCTGTCTCAGATTTGATTTTGCCGTTCGGCGGATCGGTGAGCGCGTGCGGCCTTCAGGGCGTTTGGTTCGCTATCGCCGATTCCGATGGAATCGTTCCCTCCTCGATAGTGCTCGATGCCGGCGGGACATATTTCGATATTTCATCACCGGAACTCGATTGGGACGGCGTCACGCTTCGGTTCGAGCCATCGTCGGGCTGGTCTCACGGCTCGCATATCACCGGCTCGCTTATTTCGGTTCACGACAGCCTTTTTAACGGCCTCGCCGCGCCGGTTTCGTTCGATTTCTATATCGATCTCGAACCGCCGCAGGTCGTTTCAACATCGCCGGCAGAACTCGCTCTGGTGCATGATACGCTTCGAGAGGTGCGGCTCCGAATTGAGGATTCGCCCGCCGGAGTCGATCCATCGAGCATCGAGGTGACCGTGAACGGCGTGCCTTTTTCGGTAGATGGCGCGAGCCTTCGATGGACAGAGCCTTACCTGATATTTGCGCCGGAATTTGCCGGCGCTTGGGATATCGTCGATACGGTTGATTTCTGCCTCACGCGCGCCGCCGACTTGCCGGATACATGCGCTCCGAACGAGGCCGACATATTTTGCTTTACATTTTTCGTCGATGGCCGCGATCCGTTCGCCGACCCGCCGGACGGCGCGATAGTCGCGTGCACGGAGCAGGAAGTGCTGCTCTATCTTTGGGCGCCCGGAGGAATTATTGACAGCACGATAGAGTTCGAGATAAACGGGCGATTTTTGACCGTCGATAGCGCCGGCGCGAGTTTCGATGGCGAGACGCTGCGATATGTGCCGTCTGCGCCCTGGCCGGACGGCGACAGCGTGCGCTGCCACCTTATAAACGCCGCCGGGCCGTTCGGCGGAATTCCAGAGGTCTGGTGGGGATTCTTGATGGACTATTCCGACCCGGTGCTGGACGCCGTTTCGCCCGCGCCGGAGGATATTGTCGAGGAGGTCGATCCGGCTATCGAGTTTATGCTGGTCGATTCGATCAGCGGGCTTTTGAC
The DNA here is from genome assembly GCA_964400105.1 of uncultured bacterium. Taxonomy (GTDB): domain Bacteria; phylum UBP14; class UBA6098; order UBA6098; family UBA6098; genus CAYNTG01. Next base: position 7,081 of record CAYNTG010000075.1, on the reverse strand, counting down.
CGGCGCGTTTGAGCTGACAGTCAACGGCAACGCCTTTAACATTGGGCATCCGGCGCTTGCTATTGTCGGCGACGATTTCATTTTCTATCCGGCGACAGCCGGGATGCATATCGCGGGCGGCGACACCGTCGAGGTTCGCATCCACGCCGAAGACCTGGCCGATCCCGATTACTGCGGCCCGAATGTGCTGGACAGCTTCTTTGTTTTCTATATCGAATCCGGCGGGCCGGTCGCGGAACTTCTTTCACCAGAAGAACTTACGCCCTATGGCTGCGACTCGTCGATAGTGATTTCGATAACCGACGACGACGGCGTCGATTGGAGCGCGCTCGAGTTTTCTATCGACGGCGAGGCCTTTATCTATGGCGATTTGCGGCTTTCCATCTCCGGCGATTCGGTTATAATAAAACCATCGCCCGCAAGCGGCGAGACGTTGACAGTCGAGCTTGTCCATGTCGAGGATTCGCTTGAGAATGCTGCGGAGCGCGCGATCTGGCGCGTCGTTTTCGATTTCGATCCGCCGGAGATCGAATGGCTCTATCCATCGCCGGAGACGACACTTACGACGAGGACGCCGGGCCTTCGCGCGATAGTTCGCGAGGAGATTACCGGCTTCGATTTCGATATTTCGCCGGTTTCGTCCTATGCAATTCTCAGCGACACGATATTTATAACAGTCGATACGACATCGCCTTACGACACATTGGACTATTGCATTTCGGCGTGCGATTCGGCGGTCTGCCCGAACTGCGACTCGGCTTGCCTGCGCCTTTATATCGACGCCGCGCCGCCGGTCGCGGACCTCGCGATACCGTTCGATTCGGCGACGACCGCCTGCGATCTGCAGCGCGTGGTGATTTTGCTGTCCGACCCGTCGGGCATCTCGGCGAGCGGGCTGATCGCATATTTCGGCGCGGACACGGTTACGCTCTCGGACTCGCGGGTGCGGCTTCACGGCGATTCGCTTATTTTCGAGCCGGATAGCGCGTTTATGCCGGGGGAAATTCGCGTCGGCATAATTTATCTCGAAGACCGATGGGGCAATGTTCTCAGCGATTTCGAGGCGGTCTTTTATCAGATTGCAGCGCCGATTTTCGCCGGTGTTTCGCCATTGCCGTGGAGCAGTTCGCCGACCGTGACGCCGTCGATTTTCGCAACACTAGATTCGGCTGACAGCGCCTGGATCGAGATCGACGGCGCGGTTTTCACAGACGGTTCGTCGGGTTTCTCATTCGATGGCGACAGCATCGCGCTCGATTCAGAAATCGCCGGGCTTTCTTGGAGTGCCGGAGACACCGTCGAGGTGTGCGCATATTCTACGAATTTCGCCGACCTGTGCGGGCCGGCGGTCGCCGAAACCTGCTGGAGCTTTTACATTTTATATTCGCCGCCGACATGCTCTATCGCGTATCCCGAATGCCGCGAATTCACGGCCTGCCGCGATCAGGGGATCGAGTTTGCGCTCCTCGACGACGAGGGAATCGACACGATGTCGATAGTTTTCGAGGCGAACGGCGAGGGTTTTGATATAAGCGATTCTGAGCTGGATTTCGATCCATCGTCGGGCATTTTGACATTTTCGCCGTCGGTCGATTGGGTGGGCGATTCGGTGACCTTCTGCCTTTTGGGAGTCAGCGACATCCTCGGCGCGGAATCGGGCGATGTCCCGCTTTGCTGCACGATGTTCCTCGATTTCGCGCCGCCGACCGTCGAGGTCGAACCGCCGGGCGGAAGCTATTTGCCGATCCCGGTCGATACGTTCCATTTTATTTTGAGAGATTTTGGCTCGGGCGCGATCCTCGACAGCGCATCTATCGACGGCGTCTGGTTCGATCCCACCGACAGCGAGCTTTCCTTCACGGATTCGGTCGGGGCATTCTATTTTTGGAATGAGATATCCGCCGATCCGCCGGAGAGCATCACGGTTTGCGCGTCGGCGTCGGATTCGACTGTCTATTGCGGCCCGAACGACACGACGATATGCTGGCGCTACGGCCTCAACATCACGGCTCCGATTTTGGATATGATTTTCCCGGAGAACGGCTCTATCACGAGCTGCGCGGATGGCCCGCTGATCTTCACAGCGACCGATCCGGATGGCATCGACACGAACTCGGCGCGAATCGTCCTGAACGGCTCGATCATCGCAGCGCCGGACGCGCGATTCGGCTTTTACGGCGATACGATCCGGTTCACGCCGGACACCGCATTGCACCACGGCGCGGAACTTTGCGGCACGCTCACCGTCGCAGATATGCCCGGAAATCCCTCTCCGCCGCTGGATTTCTGCATAACGATCGATATCCAGCCGCCGGAGATTCTATCGGCGATGCCGGAAGCCTTTGTGCTCGATACATTTACGGAGATTCGTTTCGTCGCAGAAGATATTCCGGCGGGGATAGACTACGCCTCGCCTGTCGTCGTAATACACAGTGATACAGTAAGTTACGACTGGCGCGGCGACACCTGCGCGATAGATAGATCGCAGCTTACCCTATGCGAGTTCGACACCGTCGAGGTCTCGGTTCAAAATCTCGCGGACATGGCGACCGGATGCGGCGCAAATGTCCTGCCCGACACGATTTGGAGATTCATAATCGCCGACGACGACACGATGCCGCCGGAGGTGGTTTCTATCTCGCCGGTTGCCGTTCATGCCGGACTTCCGTTCGTCATCACGGCTGAAATCCTCGACATAAGCGGCGTCGCGGAGGCGACAATCCTATGGACGCCAACCGATTCGACGATTTCGCCGGAGTCGATTCCGATGTTTGAGATCGAGCCGGGAATATGGGCCGCCGCCGAATCCATAGATGTGGACTTCAACGCCCTGACGGTGGTAATCTGCGCCACGGACGACGATTTCGACTGCGAGAATCCGCTCGACCGATCGTTCGGCTGCGACACCTTCACCATCCTGCTCTCCCCGCTTGCGCTGGAGCCGGTTTCATGCTCGAATTGGCCGTGGGATCCGCTCGACGAATTTCACGATCCGCTTTGCGCCGGCGAAGAGTATTCCGCGATCTTGGCCTATTTCAACCCGGAAACAGTCGCCATAAATGTCGATGATGTAATCGATTATGGCGATTCTGTCTTCCATATCGGCGCGTGGACGGATTCGCTCGTCGAGCCGGGCGATTCGATCTATTTTCCGATCAAAATTTTCGCCGCCGACGCCGGGCAATATTCCGACACCGTATGGCTTTACGACACACGACTCGGCTATCCGGTGGCAATCGATACGGTTTGGTCGAACATCGTGTTATGCCAGTTCCGCGCGGAACCGAACCCGTTCACGCCGAACGGCGACGGCTATTACGATGAATTTGAAATCGAGCTTCCGCGCGGCGGCGATGTCGAGATCAATTTCTATCGCCTCGAAGGGATGCGCGTGGCGACGCTGCGCGGCGAGGGGCGTAAATATTTTTGGAACGGCGAGGACGATTTCGGGCGCCCGCAGCCGCCGGGAATCTACATTTATGTTATCCGCGTCGATAGCGGGATTTTCAAACACGGAAGCGTGACAATCGCGCGGTAAAAAGGGGATTTACGATGAAAAATATCTACATAACGATTGCGATTTTGATTTTAACGGTGGCGCTTTACGGCGACTCCGGTGAGTTCGGTGTGAAGGATGCCGGAATGGGCCTTTCCGGGGTGGCGCGAGCGCAGGACGCGACATCGATTTACATGAATCCCGCATCGGCGGGGCTGATTCGGTCGAGCTGTTTCTCCGCCGGATATTCGCGCCTCGCATGGGGAATCGGCGGCGCGGCTATCGAGCGCGGAATTGGAAGCTATGTCTATCGCCGTCCAAGTCTCGGCGGCGCAGGCGTTTCGTTCTCGATCCTGAATCAGGACGTCAGCTATTATGCCAGAATCGGAATGACGGTCGCGCCGGAATTCTTTATTTTCAAGAAAAAGATCGCCGTCGGCGTAACCGGTATATTATACCAGACCGGCTATCGGCCGTCGCAGTTCGTCGGACACGAATCCGGCCCCGATCCGCTTTTCGCCGATGCCACCCAGAAAAACGCATTCGGCATCTCGGCGGGATTTGCGGCGAATCCATACCGCGACCTTTGGATAGGCCTCGCCGCGCGGGATATCAACGAGCCGAACCTCGCGCTTCAGGACACCGTCGCCTATGGCAAGCGCCCGCTCGAGATTCAGGCGGGATTCTATTATCCTATCCATAAATATTTCAAGCCGAATATCGATTTATTGTGGCGCAACGAGACGATCAACGACGAGTCTTTCGTTCGGCTTCGAGTCGGCGCGCAGGCCCGGCTTCCGAAGGGTTTCCGGCTTCGCGCCGGATACGACGGCACCGGCATCGACGCGGGATTGACGTTGCATTCGACCGCGCTTTTCGGCGGCATGGACATCGACTACGCATTCGTATATCCGCTGGAAAAAGACCTTGCGGAGGTCGGCGCGATGAGCCACCATTTCGGCCTAAGTATCTGGGGCATCGCGAGAAAGCCGATCATGGTCGATCTCGTCGCCGAGGATATCGAGGTTATCGACCGCCCGATTGTCGGTATTCCAAATCTGGTCGAGGGCACGTTGAAAAATATCGGTTGGGAGCGGACGGTCGGATTCTCGGTGACGCTTGCCTCGCGCGATTCCATCGGAAAGTGGCGGACGATTTATCCTGTGAAGTTCCTTGACGGCGTCCCGCCGGATAGCGTCGTCGGGATTTCATGGAACTGGCAACCGAAGGAGCTGGGCGAATACACGCTTCGCATGACCGTCGATGACGACGGCCGCTCGATGCCGCTCATGAACGGCAAGATCGACGAGCGCAAGGAGGAAAACAACGTGGTCGAGACGGTCGTTCAGATCGATGGGGTTGGGGATTTCGGATTCAAGATCGAGACGCGCAAGGCTTATGTCACGCGGCTCGAATATGTCGTCGAGGAGAAGCCGTTGCTGCCGGTGGTTTTCTTTGAGCCGGGAGAGGCAAAGCTCGATTCGGAGAGCGTCGCGCTTCTCGATATATATGCCGAGAGGATGGGCGTAAACCCCGATGTGGAGCTGGTTATCGAGGGCTTTTTCGATCCATCGGACGGCGTTGTGTGCACTACTGCCGCAAAGCTCGAGATTCGCCGCGCGGAGGCGATCAAAGCGAGCATCGTCGGGGTCGATGAGAGCCTCGAAAAACGGATACGGATCGCGAATACAATCGATTGCGCCGAACCGGTATATCGAATCGATCCGGCAAAGACTATTCGGGATAAATCATCAATCGCCGCCGAGAACCGGCGGGCTGAGATGCATATCGAGTTCCCGTCTTTCGAGCGTATATTCGCGGAGTATGAGCTTGCGGTCGGCGAGTCGGATGTGCCGGCCTCTTTCGAATTCAACAAGACCACGATAAAGCTTCTGAAGCGCAATCAGGATGCGCTTTTGATCGTCGAGGGGGGATTCTCCGTTGCGGAAGACTCGACGATGGGTCTCGCACGCGCCGAAGCACTTCGTCAGGCGATTTTCAGCAATGATCGCACGCTTCTTCCCGGCAAGGCTCGCATATTCCCCGGATGGGACGGCCCGAAGGTCCGCGCGACGCTCAACGGAGAGGGAATCCTGTGGGCACCGAAAACCTCGCCACCGAGCGTAGTGGGCTTCGAGAACCTCGATCCGCAGACGACGACGATCACCGTTACGCCGATCGATTTCGAGCGGATTCCCGTCGATAGCAGCCATGTCGCTGTCGTTACATCGGATGGGATTCTCGTGCGGCATCTTTTGTCCTGCGAAGGATTGCCGTCGGAGTCCATCGAATGGGATTGGCTCGACGAGGGCGGTCATCTAATCAGGTTTGAAAGCTGGGTGCGCGTTGGCGTTACGACGTTCGCCGGGAAAAAACAGAAGCAATTTATATCGAAGGGCAAAGAGGGGCGAATGCAGATTCGGGTCAAGGAGGTCCAGCGGCGGATCGATCGCCTTTTGGTCGTTCAGTTCGTGTTCGACGAGACGGTTCCGACGAGCCATTTCCTCGAAAGCCGCCTCGACGGCCTCGCGCACGGAATCGTCGCGGAGTCACGCGCCAAGCTCTCGCCGCGCGTTCACCTTTCCGGGCACACCGATTTTATCGGCTCCGAGGAGCATAACATAGGACTTTCAAACGCCCGCGCGAACCGCGAATTGGCGGTCCTGCGGCTTTATATCGCGCATCATCTCGGGATGTCGGACCCATCGAAAATCGATACATGGCTTGCGGAGCATGATGCGATAATCGATGCTTCCGGCTACGGTTCTTCGAGGCCATACACGCTTCTCGCAATCAGCCCGGATGGCGTGGCGCATCTGCTTGGCGATAACTCGAAGCCGCACGGACGCACGGTCAACCGCCGCGTTACCGTCGATCACGGTGTCGATGAGGGATTCATGAAAAGATAAAAAACATATTTCGAGCTTTAGAAAGACGGTTTTACAATGAAAATTTCTATTATTTTGGCGATTATCGGTGTTCTCGTTTTCGTGTATCTGCTGATTCGTGTTTCAAAAAAACAGAACGCGAAGAATAAGGAGATGCTCGAAAAGGTCGCTGTCGAAATGGGCGCGACTTTGGAATTGGGCAACTGGAAGGTCCAGCCGATTATATCCGGCGAGTTGGAATCGACCGAATATCGGGTAACTTTCCATATTGTCAGCACCGGGAAAACCAGCATAACCTATCTCGACCTCGAGGTGCCATGCAAATCGATCGAGAATAAAATCGTGTTAAAAAAATACGGCAGCGGCACGAAATTTTTCAACAAAATCGGAATTGGAAATCGTTTTGAAAGCGGCGATCCGGCTTTCGATTCCGAGGTTACCGTCAGATGCAAATCGGAGGCGGTTGTCCGCGCGGTCGCTTACGATTCCCATTTCAAAAACGGTGCGACATCACTCGCAGGGCGCGGTTTTGTCGTTGAAATTAAATCCCCGAATGCCGTTGCAAGCAAGATATATAAGAGAAAAACCGACCTTCACTCTGCCGTCCTCACCGCCGATCTCAAAGCGCTTATCGAACTCGTCAAAACCGTAGAAAAATACTGAAGCCGACGATAATTCCGTAGGGTCGAGGCCCGCC
>CAYNTG010000074.1:0-11974 GCA_964400105.1 uncultured bacterium | reverse complement strand
CGACAAAGTTTTTTTCGATAGGTTGTTGCATTTTGGATTTTTTTTTATATGTTAAGCGCTCGAATGCATCGATAATCCGATTTGAATTTGGGTGTTTCCAACCACATAACTGGAGGGCACGATGGATAATGATAGCTTTCTTTACGACGTGAAAATCGAAGGCCTGACAAAGTATGAGTTGGTTCTCGTCGCATCGAGAAGAGCAAGGGAAATTAACCAGATGCGCATCGCTCTCGAGAAAAAACACGATACTCGCCTTATCGAAAAAGAGAAACCCACGCTCCTGGCTTTACAGGAAATACTCGATGGTCAATTGACATACACACACAGCAAACCGGGTGAAGAAGAAGAGGAACAACATCGTCGGGGCATGAAAAAAACTATATAATCTTAGCCATTTTATTCAGATGAATCTGGTAATTGTCGAATCTCCAACAAAGTGCAAAACGCTCAAGCGTTTTTTGGGAAGCGATTACTCCATCGTCGCGAGCGGTGGTCATCTGCGAGACCTTCCGACGCAGAGGATAGGTGTAGATATCGAGGGAGGGTTTCTTCCCGAATACAAACCGATAGCTGGAAAACACAAGATCATTTCCGAACTCAGGAAACAGGCCAAGAAAGCCGATAAGGTATATCTGGCCTCCGACCCGGATCGAGAGGGCGAGGCCATCGCATGGCATATCGCACAGCTTTTGGGATTCGACGATGATTATGTCGGACGCATCCGTTTCAACGAGATCACAAAAAAAGCCGTCCTCTATGGGATCGAACACCCATCAAAGATAGATATCGATAAGGTCGATGCCCAGCAGGCTCGCCGCGTTCTGGACAGGCTCGTCGGATACCTCGTTTCGCCCTTTCTGTGGAAAACGTTATATAAAGGCCTATCCGCCGGAAGGGTGCAAAGCGTCGCTCTTCGCCTTATCGTCGAACGCGAACGCAAGATCGAGGCATTCGTCTCCGATGAATTTTGGAACCTTTATTCCGATCTAAAAAACGGCTGCACAACATTCCGGGTCCAAGCGGTAAAATTCGAGGGAAAGACGCTCAAAATCTCTGACGAGAAAACAGCAAACCAGCATAAGGAATCCCTCTCAAAACAGACTTATATCATCTCCGACATCCAGAAAAAGACCATCAAAAAGTCGCCGTCGCCACCATTCATTACAAGCTCGATGCAGCTAATCGCCGCCCGCAGAATCGGCTTCTCCGCGATAAAAACGATGAGGGTCGCCCAACAACTTTACGAGGGAATCCCTCTAGGCGAAGAGGGCCAAATCGGCCTCATCACATATATGCGCACAGATTCCCTGCGCATCGCCGACGAGGCACGCGAATCCGTCGCGGCGTTCATCGTGAAGGAGTTCGGCAAGGATTATCTCAAGATGCGTTCGTTCAAGTCCGGCAAGCTGAGCCAGGACGCTCACGAGGCTATCCGACCCGCCGATGTTTTTCGAACCCCGGAATCGATAAAACAGTATCTTAATGGAGACCAAATCAGGCTTTATGCTCTTATATGGAGTCGTTTCGTCGCATCGATGATGATCGATGCCGAATACAAACAGGTCAAGCTCATCGTGAACTCGGGGTCATACATACTTACCGCAACCGAGCGGAATCTCGATTTCGATGGATTCCTCAAACTCTCCGGCAGGCAAAAGGAAAACGGCGAAAATAACGACGTTGAAGAACTGGTCAAGCTACCGGATCTAAAACGCAACCAAACCCTCTCTCTCGCAGGTCAGGAAGCCGAACAAAAATTCACAAAACCACCCGGACGCTTCACGGAGGGTACCCTCATTCGCGATATGGAGCAAAGCGGCGTAGGCCGTCCATCGACATATGCCCAAATCATCACGACTATCACCAAAAGAAAATACGTCGCTAAGATCAAAAAGAATCTCAAGCCGACCCCTTTAGGCATGGAGGTTCTCGAACTTCTTGTCAAACTTTTCCCCGGCCTTTTCGATGTCGATTTCACCGCCAAAATGGAAGAGGACCTGGATAAGGTCGAGGAGGGAAAACTCGATTGGGTCGAGCTGCTTCGCGGATTTTACACCGATTTCGAGCCGATACTCGTCGAGGCAAATAAGAAACGATCTCACATCAAAAAGGAGCTCGAACAGAAAACAGAGCACAAATGCGAAAAATGCGGCTCACCCATGATAATAAAATGGGGTCGTTATGGTAAGTTTTTGGCTTGCAGCAACTTCCCGGAATGTAAAAACACAAAACCCATCGACGACAATGGCGAGGTGCTGCCGGAAATCGAGGTAGATCGGGTTTGTCCAAAGTGTGGAAAACCATTGGTAGTAAAACACGATCGTCGTGAAAGGCGTTTTTTGGCCTGCAGCGGCTATCCGGATTGTAAATATACCGAACCTTTCGACACCGGCTTCGAATGCCCTAATGAGAACTGCAACGGCCGTCTCGTCGAGAAATACACACGCAAAAACAAGGTTTTCTTCGGTTGCAGCAAGTATCCCGATTGCGACTTTGCAAGCTGGGACCCGCCGACCAAAGGCAAATGCCCGTCCTGTGGCCACGAGACGATGTTCCTGATCGTCCGAAAAAGTGGTGTTACACGTAAGTGTAAGCGTTGCGGATACTCCGAAACTGTGGAGGAAACATCCCATGAAAAAGAATAACACCATAGCTAAAACTAAAGTCGAAAACCTCATCGCAGAATACCTAGTGTATATCGTGAAGGAACTGCACGGTTCGAAATGCACTGCATGGGCTTATCGATCCGATCTCGCTCAAATGGTGGCCTTTTTAAAGGAAAATTATCCAGAGGGTTTGGAGAATCCGCAGAAGATCGATGTTATCGATATGCGCGGGTTTCTGGTCGGTCTGAAACACGCCGGTTATGCTTCGAACAGTATTCATCGCAAGATCAGCGCGGCGAGAAGCTTCTTCGATTTCCTCTATGTGCGCGAGATTATCAAGATGAATCCCGCGCGCTATGTCCGACTTCCGAAGCTGGAAAAGCATCTTCCGACGTTCCTCGATTTTTCTCAAGCCAATCTTGCTCTCAACCTACCGGATAAATCGAAGCCGCTCGGCGTCAGGGATGCGGCCATTATGGAGATTCTTTATGACACCGGAATCAGGGCCTCGGAGCTTCTCGGAATCGATACGAATAACATAAGCATGAAATCCGGCGAGATAAAGATTTTGGGCAAGGGCAACAAGGAACGAATCGTTTTGATCGGGCCGCCCGCTATCGAGGCTATCCGTGAATATATTAGCGTCCGTCCGCAAATCTTGAAAGAGAAATCCACGCCCGATTTCTGGCTTAGCAAAACCGGCTCTCCACTCGCCAGAAAAGACCTATATATGATCGTGCATAAATATCTTTCGCAAATAACCGACGGCAAAGCTTCTCCACATGTAATGCGCCATACATTCGCGACGCACCTTATGGAACGCGGCGCGGACCTTCTTGCAGTTAAAGAGCTTCTCGGGCACGTTTCACTTTCTACAACGCAGATTTATACGCACACAAGCATCGAACACCTGAAAAAAAGCTACAATGAGGCGCATCCGAGATCGAAATCGAAAGAATAACCGCGAGATTCGCTCCGATTCGGCTCGATATTTGCGGAGTAATATTATTTATTCATTCAAAATGGATATTTAATATTAATACGTGAATCGGAGATTATCGTGTTATGGTCGAAAAACAAAGACAATAAGAAGGCCGGGACTACGCTTATAGGCATCTCTATCGATGGTTCGGCGGCGTTGGGCACCGATTTCGATCCGAAAAAGCGCGATAGCGACGAGCTTAGTATAATCGAGGAATATTCCGGCACCCTGATCGGATACACCGGCCCGGAGAAGTTCTCGGATATCGTCGAGACGATGAAGCGAAAACTCGATAGCTCCACCAATCTTGGAGAGGCGGCCGATAACACGGCTTCAGAATGGAGTATCGATGATGAAAGACTCTCGAAGGGCGTTTATCTTGCGGTTCTCGACGGTCGGGAATCGTTCGTGATCGAGCCTGGGGTGGCCTCGCTTCAGAATGCCGGATTGGTCGCGGTCGGCCCGGGACAGGAATATGCTCTCGCGGCAATCCGCGCGATCCTCGTTCAACCAGAGGTCACGGAAAGCGCCTACGACATCGCCAAAAAGGCATTCGAGGTGGCATCCGGCGTATGTGTTCTGGTCAATTTTGGAGCGAATATCACCATTCTCGGCAACTAATCGGCGTTTTTTGTCAATAAAACGGAGGAATCGATGAAAAAAAATAGCACACGGTTCCACGGAACGACCATCATCGGCCTATCGATAGACGGCAAGGCTGCGATCGGCGGCGACGGTCAGGTTACACTCGGCGACGAGGTCTTTAAGTCGGGTGCGCAAAAGGTTCGCAAACTCTCCAATTTCGATGTTTTGGTCGGTTTCGCAGGTGCGGCGGCGGACGGATTGACGCTGCTGGACCGCTTCGAGGATAAGCTGTCGGAATTCTCCGGCAACGTGTCGCGCTCGGTCGTCGAATTGGCAAAGGATTGGCGCATGGATCGCTATCTTCGAAGGCTCGAAGCCATGCTCGTTGTGATCTCGAAGACCAACAGCTTCGTCCTTTCCGGAAATGGCGATGTTATCGAACCGGACGATGGAATCTGCGCCATCGGATCGGGAGGGGGTTATGCCCTCGCAGCGGCGCGTGCGATCATCCGGGGACCGAATCCACAGAGCAATCCGAAGGAAATCGTTGAGCACAGCCTCAAAATCGCCTCGGAAATATGCATCTACACAAACGACAAAATCACAGTCAAAACATTGTAAGTGAAAAATATGAAAGTAAATACATCGGATAAAATATTTACTCCCGCCGAGATCGTTAAGGAACTCGATCGTTATATCATCGGTCAAAACGATGCGAAAAAAAGCGTCGCCATCGCTATGAGAAACAGATGGCGCAGGCAAATGGTCGAAGGCCCGCTCCGCGACGAGATCATCCCGGCGAATATCCTGATGATCGGTCCCACCGGTGTCGGTAAAACCGAGATTTCGCGTAGGCTCGCGGCACTCGCCGGAGCGCCGTTCATTAAGGTCGAAGCGAGCAAATATACCGAGGTCGGCTATGTCGGACGCGACGTCGAATCGATGATCCGCGAATTGGTCGATATCTCAATCGCTCAGATGCACGAGAAGTTCGAGAATCGGGTCGAAGACCGTGCCAGAATATCGGTCGAGGAGAAAATACTCGATATATTAACTCCAAAAAGGCCGAAACGCGCCGAACCTGAATCCAAGGTGGATATCGAACGCTCGAAAAGGATAAGAGATAAGCTCGAAAAGCGGCTCGAAAAAGGGCTTCTCGACGACAGTCCCGTAGAAATCGAGGTGCCGGACAACGCGATGCCGACCGTGGAGATTTTCTCACCGATGGGTCTCGAGGAGATGGGACTGAATCTCTCGGAGATGTTCGAAGGGATAATGCCCAAAAAGACAAGAAAACGTAGCGTTACTGTCGCAGAGGCGAGGAAAATCCTTCTTGCACACGAGATCGACAACCTTATCGATCACGATAAAGTCGTCGAGAGCGCGCTCATCCGCGCACAGGAAACAGGCATCGTCTTTATCGACGAGATCGATAAAATCGCGATTAGGAGCAGCGGCTCCGGCGGCCCGGATATCTCGCGCGAGGGCGTGCAGCGCGACCTGTTGCCGATCATCGAGGGATGCAACATCGCGACGAAATACGGCATGGTTCGCTCCGATCATATCCTATTTATCGCGGCTGGCGCATTCCACGAATCCAGCCCGAGCGACCTTATCCCGGAGCTTCAGGGTCGCCTACCGATTCGGGTAGAACTTCAATCGCTTACTACGGAAGATTTCGTTAAGATACTTCGAGAACCGGAAAACTCGCTGTTAAAGCAATATCAAGCATTAATGGCCACCGACGGCGTGAAAATCACATTCACCGATGGCGCGATAAATGAGATCGCCCGCATCGCAAACGAGGTCAATATGCGCACGGAAAATATCGGTGCGCGGCGTTTGCATACGATAATGACGACCCTCCTCGAAGACGTCATGTTCGAGGGCATAGACTACTCCGGGCCGAATCTAAAAATCACCCTCAAATCCGTTCGGGCAGCGCTTAAGGATATCGTCGCCGACGAGGATCTATCGAAATACATCCTTTAGGATGAACAGGTCATACCATTTCCTTATACTCTAAAGCAATGGGGTTACCATGTCCCTTTACCGGACAATTTGTTAAAGTCTTGTGCTTGACAGACGGCAATCCATACATTAGATTTAATGAAATATGTTGAAGAGCCTAAAAATAAAAAACCTCGCCGTTATCGATTACGCCGAACTTCACCTCGATCGAGGTCTATGTGTCTTAACGGGTGAAACGGGTGCGGGGAAATCTTTGGTGGTTGGGGCGATAGAACTACTCATTGGCGCGCGTGCCGATTCCACCAGAGTGCGAACCGGCTCCGACGAGGCGATAGTCGAGGGCGTGTTCGAGCACTCCGGTCGCACGAATATCGTCCGGCGTCGTATATCTTCGACCGGCAGAAGCTACGCATGGTTCGACGGGATGTCGGTGTCGATCTCCGATTTGACGGAGAAGACCGCCGGGTTCGCCGACCTCCTCGGACAACACGAGCACCAAACGATCCTCGATCAGAGAACGCATATCGAGCTTCTCGATCGATTCTGCGGGATAACGTCTTTATCGGATGAATTCTCGACCGAATTTCACGAGCTCGAGCAGATAGAATCGCTTTTGAGAAAAACAAGGGAAGGAATCGAGCGGGAGCGCGAAAGGATAAGGCTCAGGGAATTTGAGCTTCAGGAGCTTTCGCAAGCGCAACTCGACCCGGAGGAATTTGAGGAAATAGAGGCGAAAATCGCCCGGATCGACGCCGCAGAACGAATATTCGAGCGAGCCACCAAGGCAAGCGAACATCTCAACGACGGCGCGCCCGATGCTCTGCAGCTCGTCGCCGCCGCAGAAAAATCCCTCCTCGATATCGCCGACCTCGTCCCCGAGGTCCGCTATGCGACCGAGCTTGTCGAGACCGCGCAGGCCGCACTCGCCGAGGCCGCCCGCGTGGTGTCGGATATCGCGGATTCCGTCGATGTCGATGCCGAAGAAGCGGAGATACTGCGAGATCGTCAAAACCTCATCGAAAGGCTTCGCCGGAAATACAACCGCGATGTCCGGGGATTGATCGACTATCAAAAAGAACTCGAAGGCGGCGTCACGAATCTCCAGGGGATGGAATCGAAGATGGAGTCCATTTCCAAAGACATCGAATCTCGTCTTGCAATTCTCGTGGAAAAGGCCAACACTCTCCGCAAAAAGCGCGAAGCTGGCGCTATCCATTTACAGCACGAAATCACCGGGGCGCTATATCCACTCGGAATGGAGAATGTCGAATTTGAGATTAAATTCATGCGGACGGAAGATCCCAACGGTCCGATAACTATCGATAATGAGCGGTTTGCCATGCTTAATTCCGGATCGGAAAGCGCGGAATTTTACATTTCGCCGAACCCCGGAGAGGCATTAAAACCCCTCGCGGCGATAGTCAGTGGCGGCGAGCTTTCGAGAATCATGCTGGCGATAAAATCGATAATCGGATCGGACTATTTCGAGGGAATAACGGTTTTCGACGAGATCGATTCAGGCATCGGCGGAAAGGTCGCAAATGCTGTTGGCAAAGAGCTTTTAAACCTCGCCGGAAAACGACAACTCCTGGTAATCACACACCTTCCTCAGATCGCTCGAATGGCGGATGTCCATCTGCGCATCACAAAATTCGAGGAGAAGGGAAGAACACGCGTGAACCTGGAAAGACTTTCCCTCGCCGAAAAGGTCGAGGAAATCGAAAGGATGCACGGCGGCAGAATCGAGATGGCGGCCATATTATGATCGATAAAATTAAAAACAACGATTATTTCGCAAAAAAATACCACACTCTCGCCGAGGAGAATTTCGATACCAACAAGGTTCTGACGGTCCCGAATATTCTTACCCTGTCCCGGTTGCTTGCGCTGCCTTTTCTGCTATATTATTTAAGCTATATCGACGAATTCGGACCGTGGCCCGCTATCGCGATAGGTGCATTTATGGTCCTGACCGATCTGTTCGACGGCTTTTTGGCGAAGACCTTGCACCAGATCACGATTTTTGGCGCCATAATGGACCCAGTCATCGATAAAATCATCATAAACGGCGTGGCGATAGTCCTCGCTTTTAATGGTTACATCCCGCTTTGGGCAATTTTGCCTATCTTCATAAGGGATATACTAATATTGATATTCGGCCTGAAGATATTCATCGATTATGAGTCTCTGGCCACGCCGGCGATTTTGGGCCGTTGCACGCCGCTTTTCTGGATATGCGCATTTACCGTTTCGCTTCTGGATTACCCGGTTCTCACAAAGGTTCTTATTGGAATCTCATTTGCTTTATCTATTGTATCAGGATTAATTTATCTTTCGAGATATAGAAATCTTGTAAAAACGAAAAGCGAGGAAGAATGCGCCAATTCGCAATAATTGGGCTGGGGAGCTTCGGTTCGACTGTCGCTCTCGAGCTTGCGTCGAAGGGATTGCCGGTCCTCGCGATCGATAAAAATCATGCCCGCGTGGACGATGTTCGAGACCGGGTCACGCATGCCGTGGTCGGCGATGCAACGGACCCGTCGTTCCTCGGAGGTCTGGGCATTTCCGAGGTCGATGTCGCCCTGGTCGCGCTCGGAGACGACATCGAGGCCAGCGTTCTCGTTACCCTGAACCTCTCCGAGATCGGCATAGATTATATAGTTGTTAAAGGTATTTCCACCGAGCATGGCAACATCCTCGAAGCGGTGGGCGCGCATCAGGTGGTCTTCCCTGAAAAGGAGATGGCCGAAAGGGTGGCAAACTCCCTCGCTTCGCCGAATATCATCGATCATATCCCTCTGGTTGAAGGGTATATCATCGTAGAGTTGGTCGCGCCGGAGCCGTTTAACGACAAGAGCCTCATCGATCTTAACCTGCGGAGAGAATACGGCGTCGAGCTTCTCGCAATCAAACGCGCGGATCCAGGGACGGCCCCGCCGGTTATCGTGGTGCCAAAAGCGGGCGAGATAATACATCCGGGAGATAATCTCGTAATCCTCGGTGCCGTTGAAAAAGTAGAATTGCTTCAGGAATTATAGCATTTTGGGGGAATCGTGAACAAGAAGCCTTTTATTGTAGCGGTCTTTGCCGTCCTAATTTGTCTTTTGTGGGTGATTTCGTGCGTCGAACCGGTTGGCGGATTCGAGGTCGGTTTGAACCTTAACGGCGAGCGCTTCGAATACCCTCAGGCGAGGGTTTATATCGATAAGGTGAGCGTCTATGACCATAACGACGGCACGATCGGATACACACTTCTCGAACAGGACTCACAGGATTATACACATCTCCTTCTGACGCTCGTAGCGGGCGAATGGGGGATGGAGCCGGTCTTTATCATGACGTGGCTCGCGGATGTCTATGAGATTCTCCAGATCACAGGTCGAAATTTCGCGATCTATTCAGTAAAGCTCTATCCGGGAGCGGAGATGTATCAAGGCATCCCAAATACAGCCGATTATGTCGCCTCTCTCAATACGGAAACATGTTATATGGTCGTGACTATCACTAATATAGATCCCGAAAATCTATGGGTGAACGGCATATTCAACGGTGTTTATGTCGAACAGATCGGCGACCAATGGTGGCGAATGGAGATTCAGGACGGCAGATTCGGCGCGGGTTATTCGGAGACATCGAGCGGCGGCGATTCCGAAGAGAAAGAGCTTCCGGTCGAAGAGGAGACCATCTAATGGCAAAGATAGAGGCAATATGATCGTAATCGGTTTGATAATTTTACTCGTATCCGTTTCGAATATCGCGTTGGCGGACGATATTCCGGATGGAATCGCCGCGCTCGTGGATTCATATAGGGTAGCCCTCGACCAAAGGGAAATCGATCCGCTCGATGGGATGCTCGCGGGGAATTTCGATTTCTCCGGTGTTGGGCCGGAGCTTTCGAGGATGGTTTTCGAGCAAGTTCTGGCTGCCGGAGCATTGAGTTTGGGCGAGGTATCCAAAATCGATGTGGAGTTCGTCGGGGACACGGCGAGGGTGACAATCTATTGCGTTATCGAGGCCGGTGGGATCGAGCAAGAGGCGATGGATGGATTCGATGCTATTCTCGAAAACGACGAATGGAGGATAGCTCGCATGGGAACCGGCGCTCTTCAAGCGGTAGTTATGGACGACCCGATCGGGGATGCGACCTTCGAGATCGATGGACCATCTCGCACCATCCTCGAATTTCCGAAGGACCTGGATCATATCGTCGTCGAAGCGGAATTTTCCGATGGCGAAACGGTTAATCTCATCGTCGATAACGGAACGCCGCTCTCGGTAATCGATTCGAGATTTGCATCGAGATTCGAGCCGCTCGGCGATGTTACAATCGCAAAAGCCATGGGCGTCAGCGGCGATATCGCAGATGCCGTAGCCGTTACCGTCGATAGGCTGAAGGTCGGCGATAACATTATCAAAGACCTCATGGCGATCACTATGGACCTGTCCCATCTGTCGGAAGCTCTCGGTATCGAGATCGCCGGTCTTCTGGGCACCGATTTTCTCGGAAGGTTCGCATGGACGATCGATTATTCCGCGCGAAGAATTATCCTCAATCGTCTCGACAACGACGGCAATCTTGTCGAGCCGGACGACCCGATACTATCCAGAAAACCGAGCCACACGATCGGATTCGAGCGGCAGCTTCATCTGCTTTACACGACGGCGGAATTTTCATCGAAGGGCATCGTGGGAAATATCGTCCTCGATTGCGGAGCCGGGGGAGGAGTAGTTACTCCCGAACTATTTGAAAGGATTCCAGAAAACGCCTACGAGGTAGGCGAAATGGACACACTTCTCGGCGCGGATAAAAAGCGAAGTTCCGTTCAAATCATCATACCGAAAAAGATTACAATAGGGCCGATAAGCCGCGACGACTACCAGATCGTCGTTAGCGATCTTTCACATATAAATTCCGCCGGTTTTCCTACACCGGTCGATGCTATCATTGGATATAATTTTTTCAAGGATTGGCTCGTAACAACTTGGTATGAAAATGGCGTAATAGAGTTACGTCCAATTCCAAAATAAAAATGGAGGTAAACAAGAGTGAAACTCACAGCTTACTTAATCATCACAATCGCGATCTGCTATGGCGCTTTTGGGCAATTCCAATTGCTCGACGCCTTGCCGGATATGCCGGGCGTTACGCCTGCTTTTACCACGGGATCGTGGGTGCAATATCGGATCGACGACGAAGAGGGCAAGTCGCAGAATGTAAAATTCTCCATCCTCTCCGAGGAGGAGATCGAGGGCGAGACCTTTTATTGGTTCGAGATGAAGGTTACCGATGAAAATGGCGACTGGAGCATTTTCAAGATCAAAAGCCCCGATATCCGAAACAAAGAGGAAGCTGTTTCGTTGATAATCCAGAAGAATGGCGAGTCGCCGCGCGAGATGGATTTTGTGCTTCCGGCAAATCGTCCGACTTCTCCCGGCACAGTCGAAGAGGCCGATTCCGATGTCGAGGAAACTCCGGAAATGGATTTCAAGACGGAGACGAACGTCTTTGTCGGGGTGAAGGCTGGCAAGTTCGAATCGACCAGGTTTTCATTCGTGGATGACGATGAGGTAAAGACCGATGTTTGGATTTCCGAGGAAGTTCCTATTCTCGGACTTGTGAAAGCTACTTCAAATGACGGTCAAGTAGAACTTATCAAATACGATACCAAGGGCGCGAAAAGCGAGATCACCGGTAAGGTGGAAGCCATCGAGATGCCGAACCTCAAAGAATTGATGAAAAGGGGTACCAGATAAGTTTTAAGTCCATTAATGATGGCGCTTATCTTATGGGCGGTGCTACCAACCGGTGGTGCCGCCCCGCTTACCT
>CAYNTG010000073.1:10470-11993 GCA_964400105.1 uncultured bacterium | reverse complement strand
TCGCAGAACCGGATGCACCAGATATGGTAAGCCTGTCGCCGGCAGCGACCGCAGCGGATACCTTAACCTGATACTGACCCGACGACGCTACCAGAACGTAATCCGTCGTGCCTTCGAATTCGTAACCGACAACGACTCCGACGATGTCCCGGTCGGGCGAGGTTGCTCTCACAAGTTGATCGGTTGTCGGGTTAAGTTTAACAACTGTCCCGACATCCAACGCCGCGTTGGCTACTACCGGAAACTTGAACAACACCTCTGCTATTGCAGCTTGTGCGAAAAGAAGTCCCGCCAACACCACAATAAGAACCAAGATACTACCCTTTTTCATTTCTTTCCTCCTTGTTTGAGAAGATTTTCCAATCTTATTTTCGTTTATATGATTTTTTGATTTCATAATTACTCCTTAATCTCTGCAAGCTGCAACACACCGTTGAGGCAGCGCCCGGATGTATATGGTTCCTTCTCGACTACCGCTCGAACGGCATATGTATGGCTTCCAGCAAGAGGAACATCGTATCCGTTGATCGACACATTTTGCATCTGATGAACGGTCGATGAATAGATGCTCACGCTAACCTGCGAGATCGTCGTTTCACCGGGCGTTCCCGGATCGCGCACAAGCTCGACGTTGACATAAGCACCGTCCTGTCCGCCCTTGTCGTCGAACGTGCCAGCAAATGAGAGATGAATCTCCGAGCCGGGACCCGCCGAGATATAAGTAATCTCCGTAAGGATTACCGGCGTCGAGGTGCTGCTGATCGACACGACCGGAGAGACGGTTCCATGATCGAAACCTTGCCCAATGATATTGCCGACAGTCAAATCGCCGTCGATCTCACCATCACCGGCAATCCAGAAATCCGCAGTCTGTGCCGAGGCATCCTGATTTTGGATATAAGAATCGGACGTTCCGGCTTCGATATCCGCGACCGCCTGATCGAGTGCATCGATAGAAGCTGTCAACGGCTCGCCGTCGGTGACATAATTATCATCGGTGTATGTCAGATCGCCGATATTCGTAGCATTGGTTGCGATCTGTGTTCGCTCGGCACCGGTGATTATCAGTCCGCTACCAGCATCGGTTACATCGAGGTGCTGTGTAACACTACCCCAATTTATATCGAGTGGAGAGATTAGGGTTCCCTCTCCAAACAATGTGGGTTCGGTTTCAACAACCTGAGTTCCCCAGTTGTCGCCTGAGGTCGAAGCGTCGATAGTAACCTCGCCGGTCAAAGCATCGACTGTTACGACCGCGCCGCCCGAACCGGTAAATGTAATCGGGTCGGTTTGGCTCAAAGCCGTATAAGTGTTCGTGCCGTCGGTAACATTCGAGAAAAGATTCTGATTATCGCTGCCCGAATCATGGAGACCGGCTCTTTCAGCATCGGTGATAATCGCGCCGCTACCATCGTCGGTTACATCGCTGTGCTGGGTTACGCTGCCCCAGTTGACCGAAAGCGCTGTTGCGTCGCCGTCGCCGGTGATTGTAGCATCGGTGAGAGCAACCTGAGTTCCCCAGT
>CAYNTG010000073.1:0-10370 GCA_964400105.1 uncultured bacterium | reverse complement strand
GCGTCGCCGTCGCCGGTGATTGTAGCATCGGTGAGAGCAACCTGAGTTCCCCAGTCATCGCCTGAGGTCGAAGCGTCGATAGTAACCTCGCCGGTCAAAGCATCGACCGTTACGACCGCGCCGCCCGAACCGGTAAATGTAATCGGGTCGGTTTGGCTCAAAGCCGTATAAGTGTTCGTGCCGTCGGTAACATTCGAGAAAAGATTCTGATTATCGCTGCCCGAATCATGGAGACCGGCTCTTTCAGCATCGGTGATAATCGCGCCGCTACCATCGTCGGTTACATCGCTGTGCTGGGTTACGCTGCCCCAGTTGACCGAAAGCGCTGTTGCGTCGCCGTCGCCGGTGATTGTAGCATCGGTGAGAGCAACCTGAGTTCCCCAGTTATCGCCTGAGGTCGAAGCGTCGATAATAACCGTTCCGGTAATATCATCGACAACAACCGCAGCACCACCTACGCCACGGAATGTTATTGCATCGTGCTCGGAGGCGGCTGTGTATGTCGCAGAACCATCCGTTATCGACTCGAAAATATTCTGATTATCCGAACCGGAAGCGTGTAAATTGCTATACTCCAAGAAAGTCAGATGGTAGAATTCACCACTCAACACATCTCCTCCCTGAAGTCCATCCATATCGTTGTGATCCACGATTACACCACCAACTAGGCTGTCGGCATAATTTGCATAAATAGCAACCGGCACCCCGTTAAGCTGTTGGCGTGGAATAAGAACCTCTCCAGCGATTATGATCTGGATCCATTTCATCCCTGAAAAATCGACCGTTATAGGGACTTCGTCGCCTAAAACAGCATCGAAAAGTCCTTTTATCGCTTGAACGGTGTCAATCTCTCCCCAAAGGGAATCTCCCGCCGTAACGGAATTCCAAATGGAAAAACCAACTTCGACCGTGTCGTTGATGGCTACCCCATATGGATCGGTAAGTTTACCTTGATACCCGATCGAATAGGGGAAAGCCAACAACGCCACAACCGGCAGCACCGTCAGGATGAGGATAATTTTCAATTTTCCCATCGTTCCTCCTGTAATTTATAGAGTTTCAGATTGTAATTATTCACATTAAACCACCTTTCATGGATAAAAAACTACACGCAAAGAACCTCGAAGAACCTCTCGGTTCTTCAAAGAATTCTTAGGTGCACAAAGGTAAAATCTTTTGGGTAAGCAATAGCTATTAATTCCATATAAACTCCCTGCAGTCCTTTAATTTGCTTGTGAAACCTCGATTTTAATATATATCCACTGCTCATCGGTGGCATTAATGCCAACCGCAAAAGCAGGCGCCCTAAGTTGAAGCCATATCGCCACAGACTCGCCGGGCATAATCTTGGCTCCAGCGTTTTCCTGATCCGTGCCGAAAACATCGTCCTTCGCACGTTTTGGATCGTATGTGATCACATCCTCAGAACCGTTCGTGTTGAACTCCTCATGATCGACATACTGGTGATCCGTTTTCGTGACAATGGCACTGATCACATAAGAATTGGCTTCGTCTGTATCTTTATCTTCATTGGGATAGAACGGGCCGGGCGCATCTTTCGGCACCGAAATGGACAACGCTTGCGGATTGTTGCTGGTATTGATAAAAACAAATCTGTCCCGCTTTTTCATCGTGCGGATCTCCATAGGAAGAAGACCCTCCTCGAGAAACCACCCCTTTCCTTCGATAACGAACGATTGGTTCAATCCTCCAACTATCGGCCCGAAGGCGAGCTGGCTACTCTTTATCCTGTTATCGGCGAAGGCCTCGAAATAATAGGCAATATGCGGTGGATTCGATGTATTAACCCTAATTCTCTTGCGAATCTTCCATATCGATGGATCGTTATCGTCAATCTTTGTATCGAAGATTTCCTCTTTCGCGAAACGACCGTTTCCATCAATATCGATAAAAAGTTTCACCCATTGAGGTATTATATTTGATGTGCCCTGATCGAACTTGATCCGAAAATCGAATGTGGTTCCGCTTGGAGCCTTATCCGGCTGGACACCGTCTTCTTCAAATCCCGGCTCTCCAGTCCAATTCAGGCTCCAATCAGCGCAAAGAGTTCCCGTGAAAACACTCATAAATAGCACAACAAATATCACAAGTCTTCTATTCTGGATCATTCTAATTCTCCAAAAAGCTTAAAAACATAATCCCATTCATGCTAATATAGGTTAATCAAAATCTATCGTCAAGC
The DNA here is from genome assembly GCA_964400105.1 of uncultured bacterium. Lineage (GTDB taxonomy): Bacteria > UBP14 > UBA6098 > UBA6098 > UBA6098 > CAYNTG01. Next base: position 8,167 of record CAYNTG010000073.1, on the reverse strand, counting down.
CGTAATTTACAAAAAATTGTCCGGTAAAACCATTGTTATCGGAACAGCACCGGAAGGGCCGGAGCCGAAGTCGATAACGATAGAGCTTAACCACCGCGCCATTCGAGATTCGCTTCCGTGAAACTTTCTCTACGAGCCGTATTACCATTTGGTCAGCAGACCCCCCCCCTACCAACAGATTGCACCGCTACGGTATGCCATAGCGGGCGATTTTGACATTCTTTCGCTTATTTAATTAACAACGATAAACAATGCTATAGACCAATATCATCTTCCGAAATATCGAGCTTCTTCATACGGGAATAGACCATTCTTCGAGTGATTCCAAGTTTTTTCGCGGCTTTCGTCTTGTTTCCGCCACACTTCCGAATAGCATCGACGAGGGCGGCGCGTTCCATATCTTCGAGGGTTTCAGGTCTATCGACAGTCCCTCTCGAAATATCTTCGAGTGGTGGAAAATGCTTAGGTTCGATAATCTTCCCGACGGCGAGGATCGTCGCTCTCTCGAGAACATTGAAAAGCTCACGGATATTTCCCCGCCAACGAGCGATACTGAGAACATCGATGGCCTTTTTCGAAATACCGGCGCTATATCCTGCCTTCCTGAGAAAATACCTCGCGAGCGCCGGAACATCTTCTCGCCGCTCCGAGAGCGGCGGAATCTCTATTGGAAACACGGCGATACGATAGAAAAGGTCCTTGCGAAAATCGCCGTCGTCCATCGCCCTCTGAAGATCGCGGTTGGTCGCCGCAAGAAGGCGAATATCGACCTTTATCGGATTGATGCCGCCGACACGATATATTACGCTATCCTGAAGTGCGCGAAGGAGTTTCGCCTGTATCCCAAGCGGGATCTCGCCTATCTCGTCAAGGAACAACGTGCCGCCGTCGGCAAGCTCGAACCGTCCGGGCTTGGCTCGATGTGCCCCGGTAAAAGCGCCCTTTTCATGGCCGAAAAGCTCGCTTTCCAAAAGCGATTCCGAAAGAGAAGCGCAGTTTATCGGAATAAACGGCCCGTTCGCGCGCGGCGAACGCCCGTGAATAGCACGGGCGACAAGTTCCTTGCCGGTTCCGGTCTCGCCGAGAATAAGAACGGTCGCCTCGGACCGGGCGACTTTGTCAACCATATCCATCACGCAGTTCATTGCCTCCGAATCGCCCACGATCGAGAGATTTTCCGAGGAAGCGTTACGACGAAAAAGAACCTCCTCACGAAGCCGTTGCGAGGAAATCACCTTCGACACGAGCATCGCCATTTCGTCGAGCGCGAACGGCTTGACGATATAATCCTCAGCGCCTCCCTTTATCGCGGCGACGGCCGTATCCACACCGGCGAAAGCGGTCATCAATATAACCGGCAGCTCCGGCAAAATCCCCTTTGCGCGGCGCATAAGTTCGATGCCGTCCATATCGAGCATTTTAAGGTCGGTGATGAGCAGATCGTATCCGTTGACGATCTCCTCGAGTGCGTCGGCCCCGGATGTGACCGACTTAACAAAATAACCGTCCTCCTCGAGGCGCGAGGCGAGGATCAATCCCATCTTAGGCTCGTCGTCGGCTATCAGAATACGCATCTGCCCTTTCCTTCAAAACCTACGTTTAAACTATCTTTCAAATCGATTAGGACATTCATCACATGATCCGGAAAGGCGATCCTCTCCGGAAGCAAATCGATTGGAAACCATTCGACCTTGTCCGCCTCATCCAGAGGCTGCGGCTCGCCGCTCTCGACGGAACAAAGATAATAAATATTCAGCGTCGTGCAACTACCATCACCGCAATATCTGTCGATATAAATCCCAATAAATCGCTCAGGACGAACCTTAAGGCCGGTCTCCTCCATCGTTTCGCGCACTGCGCCTTCCACCGGATGCTCTCCCTCCTCGAGAAAACCACCCGGAACATCCCAAAAACCGCGAAAAGGCTCGATCGTGCGACGGATCAGCAACAGCCTATTATCTTCCACTATCAAAGCTCCCGCACATGGAACGCTGTTTCTGAAAAAAACCGATCCACAAACCGGGCAAAGCTCCACCGGGCAATGGTCGCCGGCGCGAATCGTCCATTCGGTTCTCGCTCCACACGATGCGCAGAAACGTGCTCTCGGCAGCTTTTCGTTATTACTCATATTCGATACCGCTAACCCAATCGGTTTTATTCTCAGAATATAATGCACATAAATGCCGTCGTCCACGAAAAAGAGACGATGATCGGCATTTTTATCTTATCCGACATCCCGAATCGATATCACCCATTACATTGTATATATTACATATGTTGAATGCCCACCCCAATCAGTTCAATTCGGCGGTGCGGATTTCCGTTCCCGGCGTCGACGCCCGTCCGGGCCCCGGTCAGGTCGGTTTCATCTGTCCGTAGGACTGCGGAAACGTGCCATTTTTTTAAAAAATTTAATATTTTCATTGCCGTCGGTTTTAACCGACGGAATATGGGCGCTGGCGCGGGGGTGGTGTGGAGTCGGGTGGGGATTTTTGTGTGCGAAGCAACCGCAAAAATCGTGACAGCGCGGAGGGGGGGAATTCAAGCGGAAAGCGCTGCCTACGACGACCCGGAACGGCGCTTCATTCAACTGCAGTCGCCGCATCGGCCTCGCCTGTCGCCGCTGGCGACCATTGCCCGCCATATGGCACGGGGATTGCGTGATTCCTCGACATGATGATATTAAAATCGACCGACACAATCCGGATAATTTTGCTAACTGCGCTTATTGTTGCGGTGCCGGTTTTATTTGGTGAGAGTTACGTTGCGGATTTCCTTAGTCTGGATTCCGATTTTTCTTCGGCGGGGCTTGGCGGATCGAATTTTTATGGTGGCGGTGCCACGGCGGTATTTTGCAATCCTGCGATGGTTATGAAAGCCGATGGAGTGCGCTATTATGCCAGCCACGAGGGGCTTTTCGGCGGCCTGGCTATTGCGGATGCAGCGGGTGCGCTAATTCGCACTTCGCAAGGCGATATTGCCATTGGCGCAATGTATGTCGGCGGCGGAGGTATCGAGGTGACGGAACTTCCAGACCCAACAAAGCCGGTCGGGCCGGACAACCGGCCCTATTCGGTCGGCGAAAAGGGGCATCACGATATCGCGATTGGGGCGGGATATTCGCTTCCGGTTATGGAGGGATTGTCTATCGGAGCTTCGGCTGGTGGTATCTTCCGAAGGCTCGTCGATAGCGACGGTTACGGCGGTTTCGCTTCGGTTGGAGTGGACTGGATCGCGGCGCGCGGATTGAGATTTGGAGCGGTGGCCTCGAATGCCTCTTATGTCTCATGGGAAACTGGCAATTCGGAATTCGGCGCGCCGGAATTTCTGATCGGCGGCGCATTCTCGCGCGATTTCGGCTCCGGCTTCGATGGAACGGTCGTCTCTGAGGGAAGGTTTTTGACATCGTCCTCGAATATCGAATTATCTGCTGGCGCGGAGGTCTCGTATCGATCTTTGGCCGCGATTCGTCTCGGAACGGAAAACGGCGGCCTCACCGCCGGTGCAGATCTGGCAATCTTTCCCGGCATTCGGGTCGGTGCCGCGATGACGACACACACCGAGCTTCCAATCTCGTATAGGTTTGGTTTAAATGTTTATGGCGATGGCGCAAAGGAGAGCGTTGATTAGGCGGTGGGTAGGTGTATTCCTTGTTATGTCGATTATCTCGACCGGTTTTGCTGCATGGGCGCAAACCGTCGATATCGACTGCCTTCGACCGAATTATTCATCCGACAGCAGCTTTTCAGGGAGGTTATCGCGGCTCGGTCTTCACGACGATGCCGAGGTCGAGATCATGCGCTTACCCGATGAAGAATCATTCTCTATAAACATGTATAACCTTGCTTATCAAAGATATAAATCTAATGAAATAAGAGAGTGTATTAAGTCACTTGCCACAATACTCAACACATCAACGGATAAACATATTCGAGAAGATTCGTATCGACTTATAATACTCTCCGAAGTAATCGATGGAAATCTCAACGCCGCAAACAAATACATGGATGAAGGCCTTCGAGAATTTCAAGACCTTTTTTCAGTGGACGATACCGATATTATCGAGGCGATAGTATCGGAGGATTGGTCTAAAATCCCCGGTTTGGAAAAACCCGGACACCGTTCGGTGCTCGCCGCACGAATATTCTCGATTCTGCTTCCGGGCACGGGGCAGATGTTCTGCGGCGAATACTTTAACGGCGCTCGCTCGGCGGCGCTTAACGGCACGTTAGGATATATTACCGTTGCGGGATTTGCGAATGGGTATTACGCCCGCGCGCTTACGGTATTCTATTTCTTCGGCGCGAGATATTGGGTCGGTGGATCGGAGACGGCGGCGAGGTTCGCCGATCAATTCAATAGTGACGAAACGAAAAAAGCCGCTTTCGCGGCAATAGGTGAGATCGAATGGTGTGGCGTATCGCAATAATCGCTATCGTGCTGGCAGCGACGGCTTTCGCCGGAGACAGCCTTCGCGCGCCGGATACGCTTTCACTGAAAGAACCGCCGCCATCTGAGGAACGGATCGCCATAAAGGCTTTGCTCGCTGTTTATCAGGAATTCGTGACCGATCTCGATGCGCATGAATGTCCAATGGCGCCGAGCTGCTCAAATTTCTCAAAAAAGGCATTCCAAAAGACCGGCCCGATCCGTGCTTTTTTACTAACTTTCGATAGATTGATGCGCGACAACAGCTTCGCAAAAAAATATTATTTGAAAAACGAGAATGATAAACTGGTCGATCCGGTGGAAAGGTATATTCGGTGAGACGAATAGCGATAGGACTGCTTTCGGCGATGGCGATTTTCGCGGAAACCGTTCCCGATGCGCAGATCTCGCTTGCCGAAAATCTCCGGGCACTCGGTCGCTCGGAGCGTGCAGCGGTGGAGTTCTTGCGTTTCTCGCATTACTATCCCGAGGACGCGCGCGCCGATCTTTCAAAATTCCGCGCTGCGATATGTTTCGAGGATGTAAGAGAATTTTCGCCCGCGAGAACGCTATATCGCGAACTCATCCGGGATAACGCTCCCGATTCCATTCGCGACGCCGCTCTTTTTCGCCTGCCGTTGACATACCACAAAAGCGGTCAACTGAACCGATGCGTGGAAATTGCGAGCGAATTCGAGGATAGTTGTTCAAACGAATGTCAATTATCACTTGTATATCTGGAAGGATGGAGTTATTTTCTCGGAAGGCAATATCTCAAAGCCGATGAGTTTTTCCGAAGACTCGACGGCACGGATTTCGATTCCTCAACTGTTTTCATGTTGGAGATGTCGAAATGTGGAACAGAATTGCGGCGAAAATCACCGTTTTTAGCGGCGTCGATGAGCGCCGTTATTCCCGGAGCGGGACGGGCGTATCTCGGCAGATGGGGCGATGCAATCGTCGGATTTATCGCGGTCGGTGGATCGGCTGCGGGTGGATACGCACTTTTGGATGAAGACCGTGGTTTTGCAGTAAGTCTATTAATCACGAGCGCCGTTCTTTATGGCGCAAACATATATGGCAGCTATGTCGGCGGCCGATATTATAACGAAGAACAACACAGGGAACTTTATCGATATGTCAAAGAGCGCTCTCCGAGACGACCTGAAGAACTCTACCGTTTCTAAGCACAAGCTAATTAAAGAGTTCCGCCGGAAGTCCGTTCATCTTTTCGCGCTGGTAATCCCGATCCTCTACATGATCGTGCCGAGGCGGGAATCGCTGCTGATACTCGCCGTTTGCGCGTTTATCTCGATCCTGTTCGACCTCCTTAAATATTATGACAAAGGTTTCCGGCGTCTATTCGTCAAGGTAGCCGGAAACATGCTCAGAAGAAAGGAATTCAAGCGCTTCACGTCGTCTTCGTATATCCTTTGCGCTGCGCTTGTTTCCATCCTCGCTTTCGATAGATGGGTCGCTGTTATCGTCCTGATATACATAATCATCGGCGATTATGCCGCTGCGATTTTCGGCAGAAGGTTCGGAAAGCATAAAACAATAGGCAGCAAGACTCTCGAGGGAAGTCTCGCATTTTTCTTCGCAGCGCATGCGGGCGCTATCGCGTTCAAGCTGATCGCCGGAATCGATGCGCCGTGGGCCGCGCTGTTTATGGGTTCGCTGACCGCTGCGGTCATCGAAGCACTACCACTCGGTATCGACGACAATCTGACCGTGCCCGTTTTAACGGGGGCGCTCCTTCAATTGATGTATATTGGCCATTTTTAGAGGAGAACAAATGAGTAATATCGATGTTAAAAGAGCTCTTGTTTCGGTTTGGGACAAAACCGGCCTCGAGAGTTTCGCATCACGTCTATCAAAAGCCGGAGTCGAGATTTATGCCACAGGCGGCACCGGCAAAGCGCTGTCTGCGGCTGGAATCGATTTTAAACATCTCGATGAACTGACCGGTTTTACACAGCTTATCGGTGGAAGGGTCAAGACGCTGCATCCAAATGTTTTCGCCGGGATTCTCGCACGGAGAGACCTGCCGGAGCATATGCAATCTATCGACGAGAAGGGTATCCCCGCATTCGATCTGATCGCGGTGAACCTCTATCCGTTCGAGGACACTTTGTCGAAAACGGACGATCTCGATTCGCGCCTCGAGATGATCGATATCGGCGGCGTCGCTTTGATACGCGCTGCCGCGAAGAATTTCAAATCGGTGGTGGTTCTCTGCGATCCGGGGGATTACGACACCGTTGCCGGCGAGTTGGAGCAAAACGGCGGATTATCGTTAAATTCCGCTAAAAGGCTCGCCTTCAAGGCTTTTAACCTCACCGCGCACTATGACGGCGTTATCGCCGGGACCCTTTCCGATGAGGATTTCCCGGAGTACTACAACCTCCCCTTGACATTGGTCAACCGACTTCGTTACGGTGAAAATCCGCATCAGGCGGCGGCGCTCTATAATAACCCGCTTGCCGGAAATGGAATCACGCACGCCGAGCAGCTTTGGGGCAAGCAGTTGAGCTATAACAACATCCTCGACCTCGACGCGATCTATAATTCGCTTCTCGAATTCGCCGACGAAACGGCATCGGTGGTGGTCAAGCACGTCAGCCCCTGCGGAATAGCTCTCGGCGACGACGCTATGGACGCATATCAGGGCGCGCTGGCAGGCGATCCGGTAAGCGCATTCGGCGGTATCGTCGGGTTCACGTGCAAGGTCGATCTTCCGGTGGCGGAATTGATGTCGAAACACTTTTTCGAGTGCGTCCTCGCACCGGACTTTTCGCCGGATGCCCTCGAACTTCTCAAAAAGAAAAAAAATCTGCGACTTATGAAGCTTCCAATCGTTCGCCCGAAAACGCCGCCGGCGGTCGTTCGCGGGGTATATGGCGGCGCATTGGTTCAGTTCGTCGATCCTCAAGGAATGGCGACTCCAAAATGGGAAGTTGCTACCGAACGTGCGCCATCGTCGGAGGAAGACCTGGCGATGCGCTTTGCATGGCGAGCTATCAAGGGCGTGAAATCGAATTCCGTTATTATCGCCGGGCCGAAGGCGGTTTATGGCGTCGGTGGAGGACTGCCGAGTCGTGTCGATGCCGCGAGACTCGCTATTACAAAGGCGGGAGAAAGGGCGGTCGGCGCGGTTGCGGCATCGGATGCGTTCTTCCCGTTCCCGGACGGCATGGAGGTTCTCGTCGAGGCCGGTGTTACTGCGGTGGTTCAGCCGGGCGGCTCGATCCGCGATAAGGCGGTCACCGACCGGGCAAACGAGCTTGGCATTACGATGATCCACACCGGGATGCGCCATTTCAGGCATTGATGTGCCGTGTCGCCCCGTGGGATTTCCCCACGGGTTGAAAACGACGTTTGCCCGTAAGGGCGGGTTTTATTGACCGAAGCGAAATCCCACGCCCACCCGCCCGCGCTGTTGCATCGAGCATAGCGATAAATCTCCTTGTGAATGCGGATATATGTGCTATATTTGTATTAATTATGACAAGCGCGACGCGAAATAACCCCACAGACAACCCGACAATAATTCGTGCCGGAAAATCCCTCACCACAGGATTTGTTCAGCACGCGGACGGTTCGCGAACCGCCCCTACATCTGTTGACGAAGACCGTAGGGGTCGTTCGCGAACGACCCGCAACCGCGCCAAACGCACAACCAAACCCGGTAACGAGAAATTGGAGCTGGGAAAATGAAACCGAAAATTGAAAATAACAA
>CAYNTG010000072.1:0-12121 GCA_964400105.1 uncultured bacterium | reverse complement strand
CGTTTGCAAGCAATTCATTAGGCCTCACTTGAGACCCATTTATTGCAACGCACCCCTATTTCCATATAAATATCCATTTAAATCTCCTGGTTATACGCGCGTTTCGAGTTGAAAGGCGGATCGAGATAGACCAAATCGACCGAGCCGTCCGCGATGTATTCGCGCAGGATTTCGAGGTTGTCGCCGTAGAAGAGTTTATTCATATTAATTTCAATATAATATGCCTTTCCCATTCGCACAAGGAATATTACGGCGCGGAGGCCCGGGCGTTTGCCGTCCTACGGAAAAATCAGTCGAAACGCATCTGGAATTCGACTATCAGATTGTCCGCCGGGTCGCTTTCACCCTCGCTGGTAACGAGTTCGTAATTGATCCGAAACATGCTGAGCCACTTGCTCTCATCGAAGTTCAGCGAAAGGCCGAATGTGTATCTGTCCGTTCGATTGTCGGAATCGAGGTGGTCGATGAAGTCGTAGCGGAATCCCGGTGTTACCCAGTGCAGAAGCTTCATTTCTATCGGGATATCATAGCGGGCATAGGCATAAAGCGCGTTCGTGGTCTCGTCGAGGTAGTCCTTAACAGAACCTTCGACCGTGGTATAAAGATTGCCGATTGTATAGGAAATATTTCCGCAATAAAATTTCTGGTTGTTTGCCATAGAATCCACAGGCGCATTGTCCTTGCCTATCGAGGCTCCGCCTGCAATGCGCATCCCGGCGAATGGCCGGACATCCGCACGGGCGACGATATTCTTGTGGTTGTTTCTGTCGAAGGTGTTCATTCCGCTGCCATTTGTAACGCCACCGGTGATCGAGAGTATGTCGTTTTTGTAGTTCAAATGTGCGCCGATATCCCTATATGCCGGGGAATTAGCTACAACAAAACCGCGATTTGTGAAATCGATCTTCGAGGAGGATTGAAGGTTTTCGCTCGCAAACGGTGTAACGAACTGCCCCATCGTGAGCTTGAGATTTTTCATCGGTTTAAAGCGGATCTCGGCGTCGAGGATGCCGAAATAGTCGCGTGATGATGAGCCGGAATTGGCGGGATAGTTGGCATAGGTGAACACAAAGACCTGCGAATATTCGTTGATATCTGCCATAAATCCAAGCGTGGCAAGGAGAAGATCGAATTCGTTCGAGTTGTCCTCGTCCTCGACAATGCTGTAATCGTATGTGGTTCGAATATATCCTAACCAGTTTAGGCTCGCGTTCTTTTGAGCATAAATCGAACTTGCGATAAAGGCACACAGAATAAGCAGATAGACTCTTTTCATAATCTTCCTCCAAAATTTGCGTTATAGTTTTCAAGCATCATTAATCCGACTGTTGTTTTCTATTTAATATCTAATCGCCCATTTCACAAGCTGTTTTTCGGTGGTGCATAAAAAAGGCCGGATTTGTGTCTAAAAAACATTTTCCGTGCCTCGGCCTTAACATAAAACCCATTACCTATTACCCAAATTAAAAAAGGCCGGATTTTAAAACCCGACCTTATTTTTATATGCGAACGATTCTATCTGAGAAGAACCATGCTCTTCGTGAGGCTCTCGCCCGTTTCGACCGATAAGCGGTAGAAATAGACGCCGGAGGGCATCTCTATGCCCGCGTCGTCGATTCCGTGCCACTCGAATGTGTGCATTCCGGCCTCGAAATCGCCTTTCGCGATGGTCGAAATGCGTTTTCCGAGGAGATCGTAGATCGCAAGCTCGGCCTCGCTGGCCGTTGGAATTGCGAATCTTATCTGCGTAACCGGGTTGAACGGATTCGGCACGGCGGAATAGAGCGTCGGCTGTGTCGGCAGGACGCAGCGCACGACGATCTTCGCGTTTTCGGCGAGGATTGCCTCGCCGCAGAATGCCATGTCGATATTTATCGCGCCGTTGACGAGATCGAGTTCGTAGCCGTCGGGGATCGCTTCCGAATCCCACGATAGGCGTCTTCCCGCCGCGTCGATCTCGAACTCGGTTTTACCGTCGTCGCCCGGTCTGATATCGCGTGCGAGGAAATATTCGCTGCAAATTCCGCCGAACATCGTCCCGCCGTCTGGATCGAGTGGCGGAATCGCGCGGTCGAACGGGTCGATTCCAACGCTCGCGCGCTCGTCCAATCCGATGGCATATGGATCGCCGTCTATCGTCATCTCAAACAGACACTCCGGTTCGTAGATCGGCAACGCCTTCGAGGCGGTCGAATCGCCCTCGATAGTCATAAGTGCGATGCCGGTCGATAGGAGCCAATATCCATCGCCGACCACGAGATCGGTCGGTGTGAAATAGGCGCCGGTTCCGCATCCATCGTGGCCGTATATATTCGTAGGAACGACGACATCGGGCGTCGATGTCAGAGCGCTAAGTGGAATGGTTCCGGTGGATTTCCACGGGATTCCGAAGAGGTTCCATCCGGCGAGGATATCGAGTTGCGTTTCATCGACGAGCATTCCTCCAACCACGGTCGTATCCCCTGCGGTGCAGAACACCCAATATCCCTTGCTAGGTTCGGGGAACATCGCAACCTCATAGGAGTGCGTCTCCGGGTTATACCAATAACCGTCGGTGATCGATGTCGGGATGGCGTCGCTTATCGTAACGGCCTCGTTCGGAACGAACGGGAACGAGACGAGATTCCATCCGGGGCAGACGATCAGGTCTGCGCGGCCAAGCTCCGGCTGGTCGAAGACGATGGTGAAATCGGTCTCATTGGTAAATGAGACGTGATCCACGCGCTTCATATTGACCGTGCGCTCGATTCCGCCGTCGAAGTATGTCATATAGACGCGACCCTCCGGGAAATGACCGGAGTTCCAGCGGACGGAAACTACACCTACGGAAGGGTATCCCGCAAATCCGGTCCATACGATTGGAAGCGGAGCCGGGCCGCGCATATCGCGCTCCAATTCCGTAATCAATGGGTGAGTCGGATCGTCCAGATCGAAGTAACCCTCGAGATGCGTCGCCGGTGTCGGGAGGGATTCGATGTCCAGACCCGGATCGAAGGCGTCGGTGGCGCTACCCGTAACGCCGAACGTCAGGATGCGGCGTTTCTGTTCGCCGAGCGAGAAAACGATGTCGTTCGACCACATATGCGTGGTGAAGCAAATCGTTGCAAAGCCATCGACTGGTTTCGATGCGAGCGCGCCGCTGTTGAAGATCACATCCGAGAAATTGAGCGGGCTGTAACTTCCCTCGGAGCTTCCGGGCGGCACGAAAAATTTCAGATAGAACAGGACATCGCCCGATCCAAGCTCCGGGCCGGTTCCCGTGATGTTCATCGAGTTTGCGGTCGTTGCGACGGATAGCGTCCACGAGGATGCCACCGCGCCTGCAAGCTCGATACCGAGCGGTTCGAGCACTCTTCCGAGGAAATCGACGGTAATATCGAGTTCGGTGACACTCAATCCGGCGAGGTCCTCGCAGAATATCGGTATATCGAATGTGTCGCCGGGCGGGCAGAGGTTCGTGTCCGGCATCCAGAGATCTATGACATTGATGCTGAAACACCATTCGTATTCGTCCATGACATTCGCGATGCAATAATCCGGTTCGATGTCCTTCGCTTCCTCGATCTCGAAGCAGATCGAGTCGCCGTCTTCGAGAACGATGCCCGCGTCCTCGAGGCTGAAGGTCAACGTGTCGTTCGCATAGCTGAGTTCCGGGTCGGAAATGCTATAAGCCGTTCCCATGCAATTAAGGACGATGCTCGCCGGATCGACCTCGCGGAGAACATCGTAAAGCTCGACCCATGTTTCGGGGATATCCGAGGAGCCGAGAATGGAGGCGTCCTCCGGCCATTCGTTCTCCGCCACGGGAGGCGTGAGATCGACATAGAAGGTGCCGAACACCGGCGCGACAAGCGAGCATCCCATGGCGTCTGTCGCTGCGACCAGTCCCCAGTCAACCATCGCGCCGTCGGTCAAATCGATCGCCGGCATGAAGGTTAAAGTATCGTCATCCAATGTGAGCAACGGCGAAGTTAAATCGAGGACTGCGCCATCGATGACAAAGGTCATGTCCGTCGGGAGGTCGAGGCCGTTTTCCGATTCGAACTGAAGCACAATTCCCTGATCGGCGCAGGTTGTCCATGCACCGTCTGTCGGGGTGATAGGTGCGCCTTGTGGCGGAGCGCCCACAAAAGGAAGCGTGAGGCGATACGCCTCTTCCGGCCAGAAGGTATCCGAGGTGCTCGTCGATGTAACATAGACCTGAATCGAATCCCATGCCGGAGGGGATGTAATGTCGATGTCCCAGCTCATGACGCCGCTTCCACCGGTTGTGAGGTGTGCGCCACCGCTCATCAGTGTATCTATCGAACCTGTAACCGGAGACAAACCGGGAGGAAGCACGAGGTGTACAACTGCAGAATCCAGTGAGGTCCCCGATTCGTTAGTGAACATGACGAAGAAATTGAACGGATTCGGCGTATAAACGCAGTTTTCGACATCGACATCGTCAACTATATATGAAAAACTTCCTGTGATATAGGGATGACCGATCCCATAATACGTAGCGGCGATCATCGTATCGCCGGGGGCGAGTGTGTCGATTCCCCACCAGTAGAGCACCGCGCTGTCTGTATACGGCGTGCCGCTTACCGAATAGGTCCACGTTCCGACGCTGTTGAAAGTCCACCATCCACCGACGGCGAATCTGTCCGGCCGGACGGCATCGAAGCCGTCGAGAATGCCCATTGCCGTGATCGCTCCAGAAGGCGGCGGCGGGCCGGCCTCGTATGCAAACCACCACGGCGGCATACTGTCGGCGGCCCAGTCCTCTTCGATACCGCTGTAACCCCATATCGTGCCAAGTTCGGCGGCGTCGTTGCCGTCTATCATCGTGTCGAGCTGGAGGATAACTCCGACCGTGTGCGGCGTGCTATCCGTATTGACTATTTCATATTTTATGAAGATAAAGGCATCCTTGAGGTCATCGTGGATAACATATGTCGGCTGAAGCATTTGGGTGATGTTGAGTCCCGACTGCCGCCATCCGCCCAATATATAGCTCGAATCGCCCGAGTGCGGATGAAGTGTGAACGGAAACGCAACCGCGCCACCGCCACCACCGATAGGCACCGATCCGGATGGTTCGATAGGAGGGGTCGAAGTGCCCGCGAAATCGTCGGTGTAATGGATACCATCGATCACAAAGCACGTCCACGAAGACCATGGAGCGACCGGGTAGTTGTATGTCAACGTTACCGAACCGTTAAACTTGCCGATGTTGAATTGGCCGTCCGAGCTTTCCAACTGAACGGCTATCGTGTCGTTGTGCGTGCTCATTATCGCTTTTGAATCCGAGACGCCCCCGCGAGCCATCGCGGCCTTTCGCGCCGCCCAGTCGTCACCGTTGGCATAAACCGAAATCCCGATTGCCATAATCGCGACTAAAACATATAAAACTTTTAATCTCATTATCAATCCCTCCTTCGAGTATTCAAAGGCTAAAGTTCTTCATTCATCTTTAAAAGATAAAAACCTTGCTACGAATGTCAACGGTTATTAACGGTTATATAACGAAAAAATCCGTGAACCCGGCCCGACGGGACGGTCGGCATGGCGATAAAGCCCGGTTGCCAATCAAAAACGAGTTCCGCAGAATCGAGTGTTATACATATTGATACTGCCGCCTGGCCGGTGCATCGAAGTAAGTGAAATCGAGATATGTCCATCATTGATAATCGACTATTTTTCGTTATAATCAAAAGATGTCGCTTTCAATCTTACATATCGCACCGCAGAATTTCGCCGGAGTGCCGTATGAGATAGTCGAGGCCGAGCGCAAACGCGGTATCGACTCATGGTTGATCACGATGTGGCCACATCCTTATGGTTTCGGTGAAGACGAATGTCTCGATTTGCCGTTCGCAGCAAACGATCTGACCAGACTCTTTCAGCGGTTGTTCAAAACCACGCCGAAGACGCGCAACATAAGAAGAAATGGGCTTTCGGAGCTTCCACCAAAATGGAACGGCCATAAATTCCCCGCGAATATGCTTTTTAACCTCCGCGACGCATTATGGCGTCCCAAATACCGCAAAGCTGGCTTTCCGCAACGGCTGGATAAATTCGATATCGTTGTGCTGGATGGCGGATTGCCGCTCCTTCGTAGCGGAAAATGGATTCTCGAATGGGCGCATCGCGGCGGAAGATTGGTCACGACTTATTACGGCACCGATCTTCGCCAACACGGCGTTATTCCGGCTATCGACGAGGCGGCAAAGGCGGTATTCGTCATGGAATTTGATCATACGCTAATCCATCCGGAAGCAGTATGGTTGCCCTTCCCGTTCGATCCTTCCGGGCTGCCGAAAGCGAACCCGCCCGGCGGCCCGATACGCATCGGGCACGTTGCGACGAACCGTTCGGCAAAGGGAACCGACAGCATTATCGCAGCTATCGACAAACTCGCACGAAAAATCAAGATCGAACCGGTGATTATCGAGAGGATGCCGCACGACAAAACCATAGAATTAAAATCGACATGCCATATATTCATCGATCAGCTTGGCGAACTGGGTTACGGCATCTCCGGCCTCGAATCGCTCGCTATGGGGATTCCGACGGTCGTCCAATTGCTCCCCGATCACGAAAAATTTCTCGGAAAACACCCATTCGTCGTGGCAGATTCAAAAAGCCTGTCGGATGTCCTCGAAAAACTTGCAGGCGATCCGGAACTTCGCCGGGAAAAAGGCGACTTCGGACGTCGATGGGTCCGTGAATTCCACGATCCAAATCGAGCTATAGACATTATTCTGAATAAATATTCCAAATTAGGCTGGCTTCCACACGGAGAGTTCGAATGAAATACGGCTTTATAATCGCTTGTTCAATAATTGCTTCGACCGCTTTTTGTTTCGAGTATTCACATATCGAACAGGATATTCCGCAGGTCGAGATCGATGGGCGAACGGCATCGGTCTCGATGGCCGATTGCCAATCTGCAAAGCCGGGGGAATTCGATCTTCCAGTAAGAATCCTCAATATCGCGCTGCCGCCCGGAACCCGCGCGGTTTCGCTGGATTACGATATCGTTCGCGAGCCGTTGGCGGCCGGAGTCGAGATTGCGACCGTTCGCGATCCCGGATATTATGCCCGGTGGCCGGAAACCGGGAAAAGCGCCGTCCGTCCGGTGGCGAGTCTAATTAATACCGGGCTTATTTTCGGCGTGCCGATAGCGCAGATCGGGTTCCGTCCGGTGAGCTACGCGCCGGAGAGTGGAACGCTTTTCCTGAACAAGGCCGCGCGCTTCCGATTGGAACTCGAGGATTGGAATATCGAGGTTCGCGAATCCGAGGTTTTAACACCGATGTCCGCTTCGATGCGAAATCGAAGCCTTCGGAGCGCGGTTGTGAATCCGGAGCGGCTTCCGGCAGCGTTCGAGCCGGTCGCGATGGAGTCGATGACATCGCATGTGCGAAGTTTCCCCCCGGTGACGGGGGACGACCCGGCTGACGGTGTCGTGATCGTCGATGATCGCTATCTTCCATACATGGATATTTTTACCGATGAACTGGCATTCGGACTGGCCATCGAGATCGTTCCACTCGAGGCTCTTTACGACGCGTATTCAGAAGGCATCGATCGCGCCGAACGGATCCGCAATTTTATCGTCGATGCTTATGTTCATTGGGGGATCAGCGGAGTTTTCTTTATTGGAACTATCGAGGAGATTCCAGCGCGGTTTCGCTATGGCTCGATGGCTATTCCAACATGGACGGAAGCGCCGTCCGACCTCTATTTCGCGGTTATGGACGGCGACTGGAATTTTGACGGAGACATGTTCTTCGGCGAGGACGAGGAGGACGATTTCATGCCGGAGCTTTTCGTCGGGCGTTTCCAGCCCGAAGACACGACCGAGGTTATCGGTTATTGTGAAAAAATCCGGACGCATCGCCGTGGTCTCGACCCTGATTTTGTGCGGCGGTGGCTATTTGCCGGAGCGAGCCTTTCTCCCACAGGCAACGATCGAATGGGTCAATCGGTTTGTGACTCGCTGATTTCTGGACATCTTCCGTCGGGTATAGATGCCTTGAAGATGTATTCCAGAGCCGATTCGACCGGCGGGGACGTCGAACTGAACCGGGACGAGTTTCTTTCGGAAATCGATCTCGGAAGGTATCTGATCTGTCATATCGATCATGGGTATAAATATTTCTTTCACACGGGCAAACAAACCGGTGGTGGCGGGCTTTCTATCGAGGATTTCTTCGACATGACCAACGACCCACTATATCCGATCCTTTACACCTATTCCTGCGATGTCAACGCGATAGACATTACATCCGTGGGCGCGGCATCGATAAGGGTCCCCGGCGGAGGGCTGCTCGCGATAATCGCAAACTCGCGGACCGCATGGACATCGCAGGTGTTGTTGGTTTATCACATATTTATTTACAGTATTCTTCCATTCCGATCGGTCAAGCTGGGCGAGATAGTGCGCAATACACAACTGACGATTTCGGACGATATGGTTTATAGATATTATAAAGCGATATTGACTCTTTTCGGCTATCCATTCGTCGATGTCTATCCAAATGGGCTTTTGGATATCGATCTTGTGGTATCCACCGACAGTATTGGAGCCGACGAATCGATGATTCTCGCGACGGTCTATAAGACCGGCACGAGTGCGCCGGTGGAGAGTGTTTTGGTGGTGGCCCGAACGCCCGGCGGTCGATATGCTATGGCCCGCACAGGTTCGGATGGAATGACGCGATTGTTCCTTCGACCGGAGGATACCGAAAGGGTCTATATTTCGGCGTGCGATCGAGGGGTGGTTTTCAAGGAGGAGACCTTGCGGGTAACAGGTGCGAGCGGCGCTTTGGTCGTGGTGGACGAAGCATCGTTTTATGAGATCGGTGGAGACGGCGACGGGCTGCTCGAGCCGGGGGACACCTTCGCGTGCGATATTCGTATCGAAAATATCGGCGTCGAGAACGCGGACACCATCGATATCGTGGTCGGGAATTGCGGCGCTTTCGACTCGACGGCGAGGATTTTCGATCTTGCGGCCGGAGATACCGCAACGATAGTATCTGGATTCGTTTTCGAGGTGCCAAAATCTGTGCGCGGCAAGATCAACCTTCGACCGATAGTCGAGCTGATTTCGTCGGGACCGTTCTATCTCGATACGCTATCGGTGCAGATCGATGCGCCGGTGCTCCGGCGCTATATGACCGATTATATCGATGGTGCGGGTTCCATGCCTTCGCCGGGCGACACCGCCGCTATTCTCGTCGGGGTTACGAATGTCGGCTTTGGGGATTTTCACGGAACCGAGGTGGATATATCGATATTCGGCGCTACGGCGGCGGCCACGCATTATTCGATTGGAACATTCGCTCCGGAAGACACATTTATAATGCCTATTTCTCTGATCCCGGACGGCGTGGACATCGGCGGCGAGGCTGTTTTCACATTCTCGAACGCCACGCCGGAGACGATCCGCTTTGCTCGCAGCGTTCCGGCTGTGTCGGATTCATTGAGCGCGACATCGACGATCTCCACGATACAGATTTCATGGTGCCCACCGGACGACGGCACGGTTATCGGATATTACGTTTATCGACGGTCTTTTGCGCCCGGTTCCGGATGGGGACGGATAAATCGATATCCCATAAAATTTTCGATATATATCGATGATGGTTTGCCGGAAAAAACGAAATTCTATTATCGCGTGACCGCTATCGACGAGTGGTCGAACGAGGGACCGGCCTCCGATTCGATTCTCGCGTGGACGACGCTGCCCTTGCTCGATGGGTGGCCGAGGTCTGTCGGGGTGTCGATTCAGCTATACTGCTCGCCGGTGCTTCACGATTGGGACGGCGATGGCGCGCAGGAAATTTATATTGCCGGTAAGAACTATTCGGGGATTTTCGCCATGTTCGCCGATGGGGTGGATGTCTATGATTCGACGAGCGGAATCGACCCGTTTGCGGTGTTGGCTTGGGAAGGCTCTGAGCCTTCTGCCGAGGGGATTTGGGGAAGCCCGGCACTCGCCGATATTGACGGCGACGGTTCGATGGAGCTTCTCGTGAACCACCGCGACCTCTCGCGAAAGCTCTATCTGCTCGATCTTGAGGATGGTTCGGTGGAAACCGGATGGCCTAAGCCGGTTACTATGACGAGCATGGGTTCGCCGGTGATCGCGGATATCGATTGGGACGGCGAGCTGGATGTTATAAATCCGACATTCACGGGTATCGAGGCATATCGATGGGACGGTAGCGAGCTTATACCCGGCTCCGGCGGAATATTTGCCGGGATCGGGGAGGAACTCGCCGGAAGCTTCTGGGCCTCGCCGGCAGTGGGCGATATCGACGGCGACGGAAAAATCGAAGTCGTGATCGGCGGGCCGAAGGATTCGCTCGGCAATGGCACAATGTGGGTTTTCGAGGACGACGGCACCGTCGCGCCGGGATGGCCGGTGCGGGTGCCGTGGGCGAACTTTGCATGCTGTAATCCCGTTCTCGCAAACTTCGATTCGGACACGACGACACTCGAAATCCTCGCAACGACAAGGCTTCGCGGTGTGTTCATCTTTAATCACCATGGATATGCGATTTCGGGGTGGCCGATCGAAGGATATTATTTCTGGGAGTTCGGTTCGCATTGCGCCGCAGCGGATTTCGACGGCGACAATATCTGCGAGGCGGTGATATCGGGATCATACGATATCGGGATCTATCGCGCCGACGGCACTCCTCTGCCCGGATGGCCGAAAACACTTGGAAACACGACCGAATATCCGGGAAACGCAACTATCGGAGATATAGATGGCGATGGCGATTGGGACTTGATATATACCCTCAAGGATAGAATATACGCCTTCGATATCGAGGGGAACAGTATCCCCGGATTCCCGTTGATAACTGGAGACTTATGCTACTGCGCTCCGACTCTCGGCGATGTCGATGGCGACGGCGAGATCGAGATCGTCGTCGGGTGCTTCGATTCGCAGATATATGTCTGGAAAACCGGAGCGCCATACACCCCGTCGGCTATCGCATGGCCCACCGAAAAGGGAAATTTTGCGCGAACCGGGGTTTATGGCGATTTCTGGCGTATCGACCATGTCGAAGAAGACATCCCGCCGATGCCGGATGATTTTGATATTTCCGCCTATCCGAACCCGTTCAATTCAGCGGTAACAATTTCCGTAGGGGAGGGTCTTGTGCCCTTCCGCATAGAAATTTTCGACATAAACGGGCGTATAGTGGCCGAACTGCCCGTTACGACCTGCGATTTTGAAAACCCAAAGGTCGTGCCGACGCCGCTAATCTGGCAACCGGAAGAAAAAATTGGCTCTGGCGTATATCTCGTGCGGGCAACAATCAGCGACGAATCGGTGTCGAAACGAATTGTGTATTTAAAATAACGCCGAATCCACGAGTTTCGCGTGGACGAGGCCGGTTGGCTCCGGCCCTGCCGGTGTATTTGAAATGAATCGGGGTCCATTATGTCAAGAATGAGCTATGGAGAATCGAAAGAACGCCGCCGCGCGGTTTAAAAAGCACGGCGTGATGAACGTAATCGCAATAAAAAAGAGCTTAAACCGAAAGCCGATAAAATCCGGGCGCAAATAAAACATTATGTGAAAACGTGCGGGCTAACGAAGCGCCAGATTTCGCAGTTTTCCGGCCTCGAATTCTCGACGGTGGATAAATTTATGCGCGGATATAATAAATCGGTGAATATACATATGCTCTCGGCTTTGGCGACCGTTGCGGGTTTCGAGCTAAATGTCGTTCCGATAGATCCGCACAACGACAAATATCGGAATGAGAGGCGCATGCCGCCGGCACCGCTCGAAAAATAGCGTAAAATGTCTGATAAGGAGCACGTATTGTATGATGAGGATATTATAAATCGTGATAAGCACAACGTAAATCATGATAAGCGATATATGAACGATGAGAAGTATGATGTAATATATGAGAAGCATAATGTAGATTATTCGTAGCATAGTGCAAAATATTCTAAGCATAATGTATATTGATATGAGGAATATGTGAATCATGATAAGGAACATGTAAACCATGATAAGGGTGATGTAGAATATATGGATTTGTGAACGGTTTTTAACCGATTCGCTTCGATGAAAGCATGGTGCTGAAATGAAAAA
>CAYNTG010000071.1:0-12401 GCA_964400105.1 uncultured bacterium | reverse complement strand
CCTATGCATAAAAACAGCAGCGCAACCAAATTTAGAATAGCTATATCCAGGTCGAACAGCTCGATCGCGCATATCCAAATCATAGCGATCAGAAAAAAACCATACGCTGTGTGCGCAATCAATCTCGGTTTGCAAAACATGTCGAATCTCTCCAACGGTCTGCGGTTTCGTCGCTCTCGCGAGGGAGCGTTATTCCCAACGCACCACTTCGATTCCATATGCCAAGTTAGGCCGTTTTTTGTCCGCTGTCAAGGATTAGTTAATGTAAGCCGTGTATTCACCAAAAAAATTTGGTTTTGATAAAAAACCTGTTTTTTTGGCAACCAAGAAAATATCGACAAACGCATTATTTCTTGACTTTCGAGAATTCGATATATAGCTTTACGGGTTGAAGGACGAAATGAGCAGGTCGATTTCCGAATGCGCGTTGCACTTGAAACCATTCGTCATAGTGGATTTGCGACCGGCAAAATTAAAAGACTTGCGCTTTTACGATTTATTGCATACATTTGCATCTCATTCAGTGATGTCAGTGGTGAACGATGTCAAAATGAGGAAGTTCAATACATAGCCATAAGGCTTTGAAATGACGATGCGGTATGTTTTTTTGAAAGAGTATATTCGATGTGCATTATACATCCATTTTGGAAACCTTTTTGGATTTTGCATATCGACACGATATAGTAACTCGCGTTAATTGTAAATTATCGATGGAGATCACCCGCGCCCGTAGCTCAACGGATAGAGCGCCGGACTACGAATCCGTAGGTTGGGCGTTCGAATCGCCCCGGGCGCGTTTTGAAATTTATGTTCTTTAGGTATGATCGATGCGGAAAAAGATATCAGATTTATGCATGAGGCGATCGACGAGGCGAAAATTGCGGCATATATGGGCGAAGTGCCCATCGGATGCGTGATTACGAAGGGCGACCTGGTTATTGCGCGCACGCACAACCTTCGCGAGAATAGAAACGATCCGACCGCACATGCGGAGGTTCTCGCTTTACGCGCTGCCGGAGCGGTTATGGGCGGCAGAAGGCTCGGAGAAACCACGCTTTATGTTACCCTCGAGCCGTGTCCTATGTGTATGTCCGCTATTATGTTATCCGGAATTTGTAGGCTCGTTTTCGGTGCGAGCGATCCGGAATTCGGCGCGGTGAATTCGCATTGGAATATGGCTCACGATCCGGCTTTCAAGCATGATATCTGCGTAACTGGCGGCGTAGAAGTCGAGATCTGTTCCGATCTAATCATGGAATTCTTCGAATCGGCCAGATCGAAGTAATTATTTTTTAGCGATAATGCTTCTTGGAAACGGGAATTTATTTAAACGCTTAACTCTCTTTTTGACAACGATTTATCTCGATCGAGTTTGGAGAGGTGGCCGAGTGGTTGAAGGCAGCTGCCTGCTAAGCAGTTGTGCGGGAGACCGTACCCCGGGTTCGAATCCCGGCCTCTCCGGAAAAAATTCTTGTGGCTCGAATAGAATTCGTATCGTGTCGTTTTTAAACTATCGTTACGAGATTCGAACCCGTTTGCTGCGCCGCGTGGCGCCGAATTCCGGCCTCTCCGGGAATATCTATGGGCGAGCACGTTGCCCGTCGCCGCGTGTGACCGTTTTTTGGGCGATGGCGCGAGGGTGGGGGCGATGGCGCGCAATTTGCACCAGGCAAATTTCGTGACATCGCGGAAGGGGGGTGGCCGTTGCGTGCTGGAATGTCGATATTCAGTTATTCCTTGAATATGCACAAAATCTGCGGGAACAGCCCGGAAGCGACAGCAAAAAATATTGAATTGCAACCGGGAAAGTAGCACTCAAAATAATAAAAAAATCGCACGATGGTTTGATTGCAAGCAATCAAAAAAAGCTGTGTCTATTTAACAGACAAGTTCGATTAAAATTTCCCTTTTCATTGATTAATTTATTATCTATATTGTTTGCTGAGAAAGCGTTCACATATATCACGAAACCAAGAAGGATTTTTCCGGCGGAGTCTGGAATGAATGTCGTTATTGACCACGATCTATGCATCTTACGCGGTGCTTGTGTGCAGGTTTGTCCCGCAGTCTTCGAGATCGTTGTGGATACGGCTGTCGCCGCACATCCGGAAAAATGCACCGACGGAGAATGCTGTGAAGAAGACGCCAAATTTTATCCATTAAATGCAATCGAGTTAAATTTCTATGAGTAGCAGACGATTTCCACCGGGCTTTATCGATAGGGTTGCAGATGCAACCGATATCTTAGCGATTATTGGGCGATACACAAACCTGCGCTCACGGGGAAATCGCCATTTCGGGCTTTGCCCTTTCCATAACGAAAAAACTCCCAGCTTCTCGGTCGATCCGGAGCAGGGATTATACTACTGCTTCGGGTGTCACGCAGGAGGAAACGTATTCACATTCCTGATGGACAAGGAAGGACTCACATTCTCAGAAGCGGTCGAAAGCCTCGCTAACGATGCCGGACTGGAGATTCCAAAGACCGTCACCGGCGGCGAGCGACCGGAGGGAATGCGTGAGGCTGCCGAATTCGCCGCAAAGTTTTTTCAAAAGGCGATAGAGTCGGAGATTGGAGTCGAGGCGAGGGAATATCTCGCGAAGCGCGGAATTTCCAAAGACACATGGAAAGCTTTCGGCCTCGGATGGGCACCGGAGGACCGAAATCATCTTCCAAGATCGACCAGAATGGCGAAGCGCAAGATTGATCCATTTATCGAGATCGGTCTTATTCGGAAACCGAAATACGGCGGGGATTATTATTCCGGCATTCAGGACGCGCTGGTCTTTCCGATCCAAAAATCGAGCGGCAAAACGGTCGGCTTTGCCCAACGCAAAATCCGCGACGACGGTTCCGGCGGACCAAAATATATCAACAGCGCGGATAACGACATTTACCACAAATCCTCCCTCCTATATGGTCTTCCGCAAGCGCGGAAGGCGATTCGCAAGGAGGGGAAATCGATACTCGTCGAGGGCTATTTCGATGTTATCGCGCTTGCGGAGAAAGGAATCGAGAATGCCGTAGGAAGCTGCGGAACCGCGTTTACCTCGCAACAGGCGACGCTTCTCGCGCGTTATGCTCCGCACGTCGTCGTCCTTTTCGACGGCGACGAGGCCGGCCTTAAGGCCACGCTTCGTTCTTTGGAAATTCTTCTCGGTGCCGGTCTCGATCCATCGGTAATCCGCCTTGCGGAGAAGGACGACCCCGATTCGTTCGTTATGGAACAAGGCGCGGACAGCCTTCGCGCGCTAATCGATAAAGCGCCGGGCTGGTTCGATTGGCTTTTCGACTATGCATCGAAAGGTTCTTCCGAAGAGAGCGTCTCCGCTGCGGTTTCCGTCATAGATGCGATTGCGATGCCGCTCGCAGCCGTTCAGGACGAAATGACGAGGAATATGTTCATTCGCGAGCTCGAAAAAAAGATGGGCACCTCGCCGGATGCTATTCGAGATCATCTTCGAAAGGCGTATCGAAAAAAACGCGGTGTCGGTCGGTCGGAGGAGCCAAAGGAAAGAGTGCCCGAACTGTCGGATATAGCGAAGCTCGAACTCGCTATCCTCGCGGCCGTTATTCGTTCGGAGAAGCTGCTCGATGAGAATCCCCTGTCGCTCTATTCCGGGCTTTGGGATAGCGTCGCAGAGGGCGTTGGAACGGCGGAAATGCTCGCTTCGATCTCCGACGAACGTGCCAGGAGTCGCCTTTCCGAGATGCTTCTCCAGCCGGAACCGACGGATCTGGATTGTCATATAAAAAGCCTCGTCCGAAAACTTAACAAAATCCGCGTGGATTCCGAGCTGGAAAGTCTCAACGCCGATCTACGTGAGGCCGAGCGAATCGGCGATTTCGAATCACAAAAAAAAATTCTCGAAAAACTAACCGGGTTGGGTATTAAACTCAGCGCGTTATGCCGCGGGGCATTTTAAATATTGGAGGAATTGTGACTGAAAGTGAAAAATACGAAGCACTCGAAAACTTTCTCGAAAGCCTCGGGGAAAAACAATCCATCAAGATCGAGAAGGTTCGGGAATTTGTTGAATCGAAGCATCAGGATATACGCTTCGAGGATGCTTTGGATTACCTTGCGGCAAACGGAATCACGGTAATAGGGATTCAGCGCGAGGATATCGCACGACATTATCGGAAAGACGACCCGCTCTGGCTTTATATCAAAGAGGTTGGGAAAGTCAAGATACTCGGCAAGGAGCGCGAGCTCGAGGTTGCGACGCGGTTGCAGAATTCGTTGTATTCGATCAAGAGCTTGATACCAATGAATACGATGCTTATCCAGAGGATTATCGAGCACGGGAAGATCATTAAAAGCCGCGAGCTGCCACTCGATGAATTCACAAAAGCGACATCCGGGGACCCGAATTCCACTACCGACGAAAAACGCACGGTCGTCCTGGGAATAATCGATATCATCGCCCAAAAAAATCGGGAAATCGACGAAACGACATCGAGATGGCACAAAAAAGAAATTTCCAAAAAGGAATACCATAAAGCGATTTCCAATCTTCACGCATCGATTTCCGGGGAGTTAGATAAGCTCGAACTTACCGCACGGGCGCTCATCAGATTCGAGAATACCTTGGAGAAGATCGGTCGATACTCGAAAAACATCGGACAGGGCTTAGACGAGATTGCCAAGTCGATCGACACACCTTCCGAAGCGTTCCGCGAGAAAATTAATTTGATTATCAAAAAGGATATTTCGGTAAAAAAGCTCTCCGACGAAATGGATGTATCCAGCGAGATAATCCACGATGCCGTGCTCGTTCTTCGTCGTGAGAAGAGGATCGAGAAAAGGCTCCGCGAAACATGCATGATTCCCCTCGAGGATTTCATCGCAGAACTCGATAAATTGCCCACTTACTGGGAGATCTACGAGGAGTGCAAGAGGCTTTTGATCGAGGCCAACGTTCGACTTGTTATAAACATTGCGAAAAACTACACAAATCAAGGAGTCGATTTCCTCGACCTCATTCAGGAGGGGAACGCCGCCCTCATAAAAGCGGTCGAGCGGTTCGACCCGGAACGGGGTTACAAGCTCGGAACCTACGCGATATGGTGGATACGGCAGGCGATGCTTCGCACCCTCGCCGAGCAGTCTCATGTAGTGAAACTTCCGACATATCTCGTGCAGTGGATTCGCCGATATTCGAGGATTTCGCAGGAGCTTTCGCAGAAGCTTGGCCGCGAACCGACGCCGTTCGAGATATCCTCCGATATGGAGGTCGAGCCGGACAAGAGCAGCAAGATGCGCCGCTTCTTTACAGGTCAGGTCTCGCTCAACAAATCCCTCGGCGACGACGACAGCCGAACGCTCGAGGACGTCCTCGCCGACGAGAGCGAAAATTCACCGCTCAATATAGCGAACCTTACCATGCTACAATCGGAATTGAAACGCGTTCTCGACACATTAACCCCGAAGGAGCAGCGAGTTATCTCCCTCCGTTTTGGTCTCGAGGACAACGTCCCGCGAACGCTCGAGGAGATCGGTCAGACATTCGATCTCTCGCGTGAGAGGATTCGCCAGATCGAGATGAAGGCTCTGTCGAAACTCAGACATCCGAGCAAGCTCGAGAAGCTGCTGCCGTATCTCAAAGAGTAAATTTATCTTTGCATATGGATGGATAAACCCCGGAGGAGACATGAAGATAATCGACGAAGGAGTCGCGGGACGCGCAGGTAAAGGCGATATTCAGGTTACTGTGAAACCCGCCGAGAAGAGGAGCATCGATCTTCGAAGCTCTATCGAGAGGCTCTTCGGCGATAATATCCGCCGTGAGATCGACGCCGAACTAGACCGCCTCGGTGTGAACGGCGTCGCTCTCACGGCTATCGACGACGGCGTGCTCGACTATGTCATCGCGGCCCGTGTCGAGGCTGCTATCGCCGCCGCCACCAGCGAACCCACGCCGTATCGTCCGTCCGAACGTGCTTTCGAGTTCGATCCGGGGAGGCTTCATCGAAGCAGGCTCTACGTTCCGGGCAACAATCCGAGCCTCTCTGTAAATGCGTGGTTGTTCGGCGCGGATATGATCCTCTTCGACCTCGAGGATTCGGTGCCGCCCTCCGAGAAACAGGCCTCGCGGTATCTCGTCCGGAACACGCTCCTCGTCAGGCGTTTGGGCGAATCCGAGGCGGCTGTTCGAATCAATTCGCTGTCGGGAGACTACGGCATCGACGACCTCGAGGTTGTTGTGCCGTCCGGCCCGGAGGTTATCGCGCTTCCAAAGGCCGAATCCGCAGCCGATATCGAGCTGTTAAAATCGGAGATCGTGAGAATTCAAGCCGCCGCCGGGACGAACCATAAAATCGGAATAATGCCGATCATCGAGAGCGCCATCGGCGTGGTCAAGGCACCGGAGATCGCCGCAGTCGATGGCGTTGTGATGCTCACGTTCGGCGCGGAGGATTTCACAAAGGATATCGGCACCGCGCGAACTCGCGAGGGAAAGGAACATTTCGTCGCAAGATGCAATATCGTCTGCGCCGCGAAGGCCTATGGACGGTTCGTCTCCGATACGGTCTATAGCGATTTCGGCGACATCGACGGTCTTATCGCGAGCACTGAGGAGAGCAAGTCCATCGGGTTCGACGGGCGCGGGCTAATACACCCTTTGCAGGTCGAGCCGGTTCACGAGGTCTTCGCGCCGAACAACGACGAGCTTTTGTATGCGGTTCGTGTCGTTCGTGCGGCGGAGGAGGCCGAAAAAGCGGGCGTCGGGGCTATCTCTATCGGTAGCAAGATGATAGACCCGCCGATAGTGGCGCGGGCGCGGGGACTTATCGCTATCGCTGTGAGATCGGGGATTCCTTTACCGAAACCGGACGGGGAATAGTTATCTTGGGAAGGCGCGACACAAATAAGCATTCCGGGATGTTTATCAGAGCATCTATATCATTCGTTTTGATCGCCGCGATAGGGATCGTTCTGTTCACAATTATCACAGCGGGTATCGAGGAAGGGATCGACGATCATTTAGCGGAAGACCAACGTTCATTATCGAGACTTATAGCAATTCGCGTCGAGGATTTTTTTGGCGATATCGAGCACGAACTTTCACTATATGCTGAACACCCGGAGATAAAGTATCCTCGCGAGAAAACAAGCCAAAAAGAGATTATCAAACTTGCTAATTCATTGAGGGATAAGGCTTCTTCGGTCAGCCGGATGGATTCCCTCGGTGTGCTGCGCCTCGCATGGCCCGACACGAATGTCATCGGCCAGAATATTGCCTATCAAAAGCATGTAATCAAAACGCTCGACGACCACAAGGCGGTCATCAGCCAGCCGATCCTTGCCGTCCAGGGGTTTCAGGCGATAGTGATCCACGAACCGGTCTTCGGCGACGATTCAATTTGGCTGGGCAATATATGCGCTCTGGTGCCGTTCGAAAACATCGAGGGGAAGATGCTTTCCGAGCTCAGGAAGATCGGCGCGGAGGGTTTTATCGTCGATTCGACCGGAGAGATTCTATACCATCCCGATCTTGCCCCGGGAACGATGCTCCAAAGGGCGCTTTCAATCGAGTCGTCGGTAGTTCTCGAAAGATTCGTATCGACGTTGCCGGGATCGTTCGAGGGTGCCGGCCGGTTCATCGACCACTCCGGCGTGCGAAAGGATATAGGTATAACCACAATAAACCTCGGAGATTATCGATGGTTTATCGGAGTCTATCGGGAACCCGAAAAACTGTTCACGAAATTAAATAACATCGTGAGGAATCAGTATCTGGTTTTGGGAATAATCTTGATAGCGACCGCAGCGGCGCTGATATATTTGCTTCTTTACAGCCGCAGGATCGTATCGCGGAAATCGAAACTCGATGAAATCGAATCGGTCGCGGGGAAAAATAGGATAATCGATCTTATCTCGAAAGGATTACACGCTCTGGTCGCTTACGATAATGAGAAGAAGGCCCTTCAGTCGGTGGTCGATGGCATCATGGAGATCGGCGGTGCTTCGTTCGTCGGTCTTTTCCGTAAGACCGATCGCTCAAAATTCGTTTTTGTCGCCCATTCTTACCGTTTTCAGGAGGATCTCACACGATTTCTCGAAGTCTCCGATATCGATCCATTCAAAATCGAGGTTCCATTCGATTTTAAACACCCGATAATACAGTCCCTCGAAAATGGCGAAATAGTTAAAATCGCTTCATTTGGCCAACTCGAAAATCTCGATACTGAAATCGTTCAATTGACTTCCGCCCTTAAAAAAGTCTTCATGGAATTAGATATCTATGTCGTTCCGGTTAAAGCGAAAGGCGATTTTTTAGGGGCTGTCATCTGCTGCATACCGCTGGATAGCCCGCTGAAAATCGACGTCCTCGATCCATTTATCGATCAGGTCGCGCAGGTTCTTCTGGCATCGAATCTACTTCGACGGCTCAGGGATTCCAACGCCCTTTACGCCGATATTTTTCATAATGTTGATTTCGGTATCCATATCGTGGATTCGGACCTGAGGCTTTTATCTTTTAATAAATTTTTGGAGAGGGAATTCGGAATCGGACAGGACGATATTGGAAAAACTATCGGCGACGTATTCTCCTCCATGGAAACGAAGGATTTTACACAGAACTATTACGAGGTTTTTAAAACTGGTCGTGGCACAATCGCGGAGGAAACGACATTCACGAATGGTCTCGAAACCCGTTATGCCCGGACGAAGCTGATACCGATATTTTCTACCGACGGCAATGTCGAGCGTGTAATGACGATGATCGAGGATGTTACCGGGCAGGTCAAGATATCTGCGGAGCTTCGAGAAAGCCTTCGCAGAGCGGAAAAACTCGCTTACACGGACGGACTGACCGGGTTGTATAACGACAGATATTTCACGGAGAACATTCCGCATTTCATGGAGATGGCGCGCGAGGCAAAAGCGAATCTATGTTTAATTATTCTGGATTTGGACGATTTTAAAAGGTTGAACGATTCGTTCGGTCATCGATTTGGAGATAGGGTCCTACGGGCAGTGGCGAGGATTATCGAGGATCGCTTATCTGCGGGCGATATCGCCGCGCGTTATGGCGGCGACGAATTTGCGATTATCTTGCGGAATATGGAGATAGACGCCGCCGTCTGCAGGGCGGATGTTATCCGAACGAATATAGAGGATAAGGTTGCGGAAATAGTTGGAGATGGCTGCAGCGAGGCGATCACGGCGAGCTTCGGGGCCGTGGCGATGACGGACGATGTTAAGGATGAAGAGGACCTCCTTTGCCGGGCAGATCGCGCGCTTAATCTCGCTAAAACGAATGGCCGAAACCGCGTCGAGGTTTGGAAACCGGAGGACTAACGCGCTTTTTTAAGGTTTATTGATCGAAATCGGAGGGAATGATGGAATTTTTAACTAACGCCTTGGGGCGCAAGATACCTAAGGAAATGGACGGCAGAAAGCTCACTCCATATCGAGGGCCTTTTGCCGATCCTCTGGCGAAGGGTGTTCGGCAAGCGCCGCCGATCCCGCATTCGCATCCGGTGCATAGGGGTGGCGAGAAGAAGCTCCTCGGCTCGATTAGGGAGGCCATCGAGAAGACCGGGCTTCGCGACGGGATGACTATCAGCTTTCATCATCATCTGCGAAACGGCGATTTCGTCGTGAATATGGTTCTCGAGTCATGCGCCGAAATGGGCATCAAAGATTTATTGCTCGCACCGACGGCGCTTTTTTCGTGTCATAGGCCGGTGATCGACCATATAAAGAGCGGCGTCGTTCGCGGGATTCAGGGATCGATGAACGGGCCGGTCGGCGCGTTCGTGAGCTATGGCGGGATGCCGACATGCGGCATCCTTCGATCACACGGCGGTCGAGTCCGCGCTATCGAGGACGGCGATCTGCATATCGATGTGGCTTTTCTCGCCGCTCCGTGTGCCGACGATTTCGGCAATGCCAACGGCGTCTATGGGCCGTCGGCGTGCGGCCCGCTCGGTTATGGCCAGATCGATTCGCAATATGCCGACAAGACCGTCATAATCACCGATAATCTGATTCGATTCCCATGTATCCCGATAACGATATCGTGCACGAATGTCGATTACATCGTCGAGGTGGATTCCATCGGCGACCCGGCGAAGATAGTCAGCGGAACGACCCGGATAACAAAAAGCCCCGCGAGGCTTTATATCGCGAAAAACGCGGCGAGATTTATCAAGGAATCGCCCTATTACAAAGACGGAATCGGTTTCCAGACCGGAGCCGGCGGGATAAGCCTTGCAGTTACGAAGTTCCTCGGCGATTTCATGCGCGAGGACGGCATTCAAGCATCCTATATCAACGGCGGCATCACGAAATTCGCGGTCGATCTTTTCCATGAGGGGATTGCCGAAAAGCTCATCGACGGACAGGTTTTCGACACGGCATCGATCGAGAGCTTCCGCGATGACCTCTGGCATCAGGAGATCACGCTCTCGATGTATGCTAATATTCACAGCAAGGGTTGTATTGTCAATATTCAGGACGTCGGATTTCTCGGCGCGACGGAGGTCGATACGGATTTCAACGTCAATGTCAACACGCACTCCGACGGGATGCTTTTGCACGGTATCGGCGGCCACAGCGATGTCGCCGCCGGCGCGAGGCTTTCGATGATCGTGATTCCGGCCTATCGAAAAAGGATACCAGTTATCCGCGACTCGGTCACGACCGTGACCACGCCGGGAGAGACGGTCGATGTTATCGTTAGCGAACTCGGTATCGCAATCAATCCGTTGCGCAAGGATTTGATAGAGCATTTCAAGGATTCCGATCTTCCGATCAAGGATATCCACGAGATCAAGCGCGAGGTCGATGTTATTTGCGGCGGCAAGCCCGCGCCGCCGAGGACTGGCGACCGGGTTATCGCGCTTATCGAATACCGCGACGGAACGATTATCGACAAGGTTATGCAGGTTGTAAAATAATTAGTTAAGCCATCGAAAGGACTTAACATCTTGCATCTAAAGGCATTGAATATAAGGAGCGATTTATGCGTTTTTACAAGATTATGATAATGATATGTATTTTATGTGTCGCGTCTTTTGCGCAATGGCCCTACACTTACGGCAATATCCAGACGGGCAACGCCGACTCCGGGGTTTCGAGCATGTATAATCGCAGCCTCGTTATGGATGCGAGCGGTGCGCTTTACTGCGTGTATCGCGATAACACATCGGATATTTCGGCGAAGCGGATATATATCTCGCGGAGCACCGACAGCGGAATGAGCTGGGATCAGGACTGGATCGAGGTCACCGACACGGGCACTTATGGCCGTCATAGCTTGATCGCCGGATGCTCGATGGCAATCGACGACAACGAGGATCTGCACGTCGTATGGCATCGGTATCAATACTCCCCCACGCATCACAGCACATATTATCGCAAGATAACCGATATTCACGGCACCACCTCGATGGGTCTGATCGTGAGTATTTTCAACAGCTCGCTCAAAGCGAACGATTCCGGCGTCGCGATGGATTCCGAGGGGTATATATGGCTGCTCAGCGGAGGACCGAGCAGTTGGAAGTCGCAGATCTGGAAATCGGATTCGGTCTATGCCGCCGGCGGAAAGTTTAGGCTTATCGGTTGCCCATCATCGGGATCGACGCAGGGCGTTTCGATGTGCATCGACTCCGACGACAACGTCCATGTCGCCTATTACGACAACGGTGTCAGCGCAACTTATGCGATTCACCGTGTCTATAACG
The DNA here is from genome assembly GCA_964400105.1 of uncultured bacterium. GTDB lineage: Bacteria > UBP14 > UBA6098 > UBA6098 > UBA6098 > CAYNTG01. The sequence continues at coordinate 700 of CAYNTG010000071.1, read as the reverse complement.
GCACGGCATGGGAAACCGCCAATGGCATCGGCAACGGTTCGACCGGCGGCCGCGATCATAATTGCGGCCTTTGCGCGGATGATCTCGGCAATGTTCACCTTTTGTATGGCGACAATATCGGCGATGTCAGCGGCACATGGTATCTGCGATATCGCAAATGGGACACGGTCGGTGGGATGGGCGACCCGACACTTATTGCTGAGTTTCCGACCTCACTTTATTCCGGCGTAATAAATCGATATTTCTCGAATATCTGTTGCAACGAGATGACTGGCGAGGTGTTCGCGCTTTTTCGCGACCTTACGATGGGCGGTTCTATGTGCCTATATAACAAGACTTTAAGCGATACTGCTTTTTCGCTTGCCGAGGAGCTTACGCCCGACGATTCGACTTCGAATTATTACTATACGCCCCGGATGCGCGGCGCTCTCTATCCGAGTTTTAACAACACGTCGATATTGATCGATATGTCGTGGGAGGAGGATAAATACCTAAGCCCCCACGAGGCGTTCCACCGATACACGCTTTCCGATGGGCCATATCTTGCGTATCATTTCCCGTCATCGGGGTCGTGGGTCTCGCAAGATACGGTGGTTTGTCTGAACTTCCTCGATCTCGATGGGATCGACCCATCGACCGCAGTTATCTCGGTGAACGGTGTTGTGTATTCTATCTCCGACCCGGAACTCAGCTCCAGCGG
>CAYNTG010000070.1:10170-12434 GCA_964400105.1 uncultured bacterium | reverse complement strand
TGGTTTTCTACGCGAAAAACCCAATCGGCTCCGTTTGTATCTATATATTCAAATCTGACCACATCTGGTGTGATTAAATTATTTCGTGAGATGTCGGTAGTCGGTGTTAGTAGGTCGCCGGCTAACACTGCCGTGTCGGCTTTCATGTGTATAATAAGCGGAGTCGGGAGAAACGGATCACGCGTAACGTTGATAAAAAAGAATAGAGTATCCGTATCTACCATGCCGTTGGCCGGGCCGAAATCGGGATTGTCGTAAAGGTGTGATAGCCAATACCGAATAGTATCCGTATATGCTAAGTCGCTGTAAGTGCCATACGATAACGAAATCGAGTGCTTCGGAAACCACATAAAATAATCCCGTTCATCCCAGGTCAATCCCGGTGCCCCCCAATATTTAAGGTTACCGTTACCCCCAGACGCAACGCTTGTTGTATCGATCTCTTGTGTAAAAATACTGGGACCCGAATCACATACTTTACAACGCCAGTTCAGTTTAATCGGAAGAGTTGGAGGAGTAACTGAACCTGTAATTAGATCACCGTCAATACCTGCCATAGGTGGTTTAGCGCCGAATAATGTCCATAACACTCCAGCGAAGGGACTGTCGTAAAAGGGCGGAGATAACGTTACACCCCGATACCCCGTTCCTGGTGTAAAACCGCTAAGATATAGCTCGCTTTTATTTACTGGTCTGGCCATCCAGTTCCATGTTCGGATTTTACATCTGTCGGTGTAGTAATCCCATTCTCCAACATCGGTGCTGTCGAAAATGAATTTCGTAGTATCGTCGGAACAAATTCCGCCAATTTTTATAGAATCGATACTCATTCCCCAACCGCTTACGCAATCGATTTCTAATTCTGGGAAAAAGGCTACACCTTTATCGGAAATAGGGAAAAGCCTTCTCGTGTTGCAATCGATGACTTCCGAAGATGGGCCTAGTGAATACCCCGGTAATCGCGAGATATATATCTCGGTTTCCCACGGATTAAATGTAGTATCGAACTCGACCGAAAAGACCGAGTCGCCATATTCATAAGACACTATCGAATTATGTTTTGGCGTAACACTTGATGTATCAAACGGAAATAGTGCCCGCAAGGCTTGCTTTTTCAGCAAAGACGTCCAATATATAAGCCAAACCTCCGCATTCGTTAGAATTTTCTACAACACGTTGGCATACTTCTAAAGTATTTACGTCTTCATGTAAGAATAAATGTGTTGTATCCCCGTCCCCCTCTGAATAACCATAGATGCATTGCCACGGGCAGCAATCTGTATAGTATACTCCTGAATGTATTTCGTGCCCGTTAATCCTTATTCGGATTTCATTGAAATAACCCACAGAGAAACATAAAACTGCCTTTTTACACTGATATGAATACCATTCTGTCGAGTCGGGTAACCGAAGAGTATCAAAAACATGGACCCATCTCCCGATTTCACACGAATCACACCAAAAAGCGTTTCCGCGAGACCCTGTATCCCCGAGGCAACTATCTTTATGCGCCCAAATCGTATGCGCTTCCCAATCTTTGAAGAATTCGCGAAAGTGAAGCGCGTTTAATGTCCCCGCAGAAGCAACACAGTCGCACCAATGGTCCTAGTTTATAGGGCGGTATGTTTCGAGTGAATCCCAATGACAATCCTCACAACACTTCATAGTATCGATGGTTGGCCTAAGGGTGTCGCTTATAAACCGCCAATGTCCTGCGAATACGTTTCCGATTACTACCGCAATAAGCAGGATTACTATTCTTGTCTTCATATTGCCTCCTTTATATGTTATTCCCTCACACATCCTGTATTTTGATTATCCGCGCCATATTTAGGCCACGGAGAACGTGCGAGGCCACTGCTGCTGCAACGGATCGCGTATAATTTTTCATAATGAACAATGTATAACACACCCTCTCCAATTGAAATATTGTTAAAATTATGGACGTTATACGGAAGCTCGTATATCCAAAGAATTTCTCCACCCCCACTTATGGCAATAAGTTTGCCTTCAAGCGTCGGCCCGCTGTTACCGGCAATATAAATTACACCATCTGACCCAATCGAAGGTGTGTTTTTCATATAAAACGGTATAGGGCAACCCCACCTAAGCGAGCCGTCTGGATTAATCGCTTTTAAGGAATCTGTAGGATATCCACCATTACAAAATATAGCTCCGTCTGAACCTATCGAAGGAGTGATCTCGTGGGGAACTCCCGTATCGAACGACCATAGCTCAATACCCATCGAATCTACCGCTCGCAA
>CAYNTG010000070.1:0-10070 GCA_964400105.1 uncultured bacterium | reverse complement strand
GAACTCCCGTATCGAACGACCATAGCTCAATACCCATCGAATCTACCGCTCGCAAAGGCCCGCCGAAACAACAATAATAAAATTCCCCGGAAGAACCGATAGAACCGTGAGAAACACCGCATATAGAACTAAACGATAATATTTCCGCTCCATCGAGGCCGAGTTTGTAGACCGTATCTACAGCGTAAAGGCCAGCATACAGAAACCTATCTTGGAATATCGGCACCTTTAGCGAATAATGTCTGCTATTCCACAATTCTATCCCGTCAGGACTAATACAGTATAGCCTCCTATGAGGTGTAGCACAAGAAACATAGATAGAGCTATCCGGGCCTATAGATGCGCATCCAAAAAATTCCCCCGGTAAGTAAAAATGCCACTTTTCGCTACCGTTCGGGTTAAAGGCGTATAGATTATGCATTCCCGGAACATATATGGTGCCGTCCGGGCCAACGGAAGGCGAAGTATTAGGTGAGGGCATAATCTCCCTGTGCCATTTCTCGGTGCCGTCGGGGTTTATGGCATATAAATATCCGTCGCCGCAAATAGCGTAAATAGTGCCGTCGTAGCCGAGGGCAGGCCCGCCGCTAAAGCCAGCGCCGCCCTTAAACGTCCAGAACGTGTCACCCTCGGCGGGTTGGGCGAGGGCGCTTAAAGCGGCTAAACACAATACTATTGCAACAGTATAGCTTTTCGCCATTGTTTACTGCCCTTTGCTTTTAGCAAATAAATCCCCGAAGATATTCGGCTATCGGGAATCCATTCATTGACCCCGTCTATAGTTTTTATTAGATTTCCAGAGATGTTATAAATCTCGATTGGTTTATTACAGATAATTTTACATCTTGAATTAAACGGATTGGGATATATCTGAATTTCGTTATTTTCTGGAAGACTACCTTCGGCAATTACATCCGGAAAAGAGGTGATTTCCAGAATATATAACCCACCTTCCATATCCGCAACATAAGCGAGGGAATCCTTTAGGAAAACAGCGTGAGCGCGGTATTCAGTATCATAATAACCGACATTAGGTAGGGAAGTTGTCGGATCGGTTATATCGTATATCTGTAAACCGTTATACGCAAAAGCGGCAAAAAGATAAGGGGGTCTGGCAACGAGTCCTTTCACCCAGGAACCTTCAGAACCAATTTCATACGAAGTGACATAGTCGAGATATAGTCCGGTTGTAGATCGCGAGTAAACCGCGATTCCATTAAAAGTGCCAAAGAAGGCGAGCGAATCCGTCAGCGCCGAGCTATAAATGACATCTTCAAAACCGTGATGCTCGACCTGATAAGTACTCGGCGGGTCTGTTACATCGACGACCCAGATCGAACCGGAAACGTAGGGATTTCCGGTTATAAATGCATAATCATCCGAAAAAACTATGCTTCTAACCACTTGAGATGTCGAGAACGTCGGAATAACAAAACAATATGGCGAATACGGATCGGAAATGTCCACTATTTTCATCCCTGAGCCACGCGTCCCAATATATGCGTAGTTCTCACGAACCATCACATCCATGGCCATTTCTCCAACATAAGTAGTACCGATTTCTGTTGGTGTTGAGGGATTTGAGACATCGATAATCCTTAGTCCGCCGTTCCAATCAGCGATATAAGCCAAAGTATCACCAACCCAAACTGCTTCTGCGATTCCGGGTGTATCCAACCGCCCCACTTCTATCGGATCTGTTGGGTCGGTAATGTCAAGGATAATCAGGCCTTCGCGGTCGCAGGCACAGTAGGCGTAATTGCCTTGAATATAAACGTCCTTGACCGCAAAACAAGTAGTATCATCTAACGCACGGCCAACGCACCGCACATTAAGGCTGTCGGAAGCAAAAGTCGTGAGTGCTATAATGATGAATATAACTATTGCGAAGCTTCTCTTCATAATTCCCCTAATTTTCTGCTGTTTTCGTGAGTTCGGCCACGGTATGGCGCTGCTGTGTGCTTGGCGGGTGTGAGTTTTTGAAGAATCGAAACCCTGTAATCCATTGTTCCCCCTTCACAAATGAAAATATCTTTTTTCATACATCTTCCTAACCAGCATAAGACGCAAAAATAATAATGTCAAGAACTTTCGGTAAATACGATGCAATCTCTTATGCATCCTCCATATTTTCGAGAAACAAAGTTAGCTATCTGAGCGCATGGCATCTTTTGGGGGGTGCCATCTCCATTTGCGAACGCAAGATTTATCCGTAATGGTTGAAAACGGTATGTAAATAAATATATTTATGGAATTATAGATTACCCGAATTCAAGGTTTAGTGGAGGAAATTGAAATACTGTCTAATATTATTTTTTGTTGTGTTTTCGCTTATCGGTTTCTTCGATCCGGGGTTTTTGCCGATGGAAACGCATATCGCACCGGGGATTAATTATTATCCTCTGGCCGACGGCATCGCCGGTTTTCGAGATGGTTTGGACGGCGCGGCTTTCTATCGGCCGTCGTCGATCGTCGTTTTTCCGACGTGCGATTCGACCGAGCTAATCGATGCCTGCCTCGATTATATCGATACGCGGCCGGATATCTTCGTTGTCCCTTCCGACGAGCTTCGACTGTCGCGCGTTTTCAACCGACTCGACCGATGGTGGATAACGTTCGCCCAGTTTCACGCCGGCGTTCCGGTGGAGGATGGAAGAGTCGATTTTCGCATCTTCGGAAGCGGGAATATGGCATTCTGCGGATCGAATATTATATCGTCGTTCGAGAGCGCACGGCCGACTATCGATCCGGCGTTCGCGGCGCACAGCGCCTGCGAGGCATACGGGATCGAAGGCGAAACGATGCGCGCAGCTCTCGTCTATTGGCCGGATTATGAAAAATCGACGCCGGTCGGTGCTCTCGCGTGGCGGGTCGATATCTTTGAAGCGCCGGAAAAGCAGTGGCGGTGCTATATCTCGGCCAAAGACGGCGGGCAGCTTTTTCGATACAGCCTCGTCAATTTCTACGATGTCTGTGGAACGGCGTCTATCGAGTTTCTACCAAAATTTTACGACGACCCGATAGATACGGCGATCTTCCAATTCGGCCGGATGAGCATCGGTTCCGTCACCGGAGAGGACACGGACGCATTCGGCGACTACCGAATCTCCACTTATCTGACATCTAATCAACCGCTTCGGGCGCGTCTTCGCGGCGATTGGGTCATTGTCTATGATACCGAAGGAGTGGACGGTCTTTTCGAGTATTGGATTCGTCCGCCCTCCGAGCACGATTTCGTCTTCTCGACCGAGTTTGCCGACACCGACGAGGTAAATCTATACTACCACACGAATTACATCCACGAATATTACGAGGTGCTCGATCCGCACATGAGCGCCCTCGATTATCCCGTTCCGGCGAGGGCCGGTATTTCGAGTATGCCGGAAAATGCCTACTGGGACGGATATGGCACGAATTATGGTTCCGGTGGCTCATCGATGCACAATTTCGCCCTTTTCGCCAATATAATTTACCACGAATACACCCACGGTATCACCGGATGGATATATGAGGGAACCTATTTCCCATATTCGGGGCAGTCCGGCGCGATAAACGAGGCTTTCAGCGATTATTTTGCCGCGACGAATTGCGATGATCCGCGAATCGGTTATAAGACACCGACTTATGGCATGATTATGTTTCGTTCGATGAATAATAATTTTCGGATGCATGACGATTGGACAGGCGAGGTTCACGCCGACGGACGGATATTCGGCGGCGCGCTGTGGGACCTCCGGCAAAGCATCTTAACTTCCACCGCCGATACGATTATTCATTTCACGCGATACGCCACGCCGAATACATTCGATGCTTTCGTGCCGGAGGCGCTTTTCACAGACGACGACGACGATATCATAACGAACGGCTCGCCGAACTGTGTCGCAATATTCAATTCTTTCGACAAGCACGGCATCGGGCCGGGCAAGTTTCCTCAGCTTGATTTTTCGTATGAATTCGAAGAGATTGGCGACGGCGACGGCTTTTACGAAAGTGGCGAAAGCCTAATTATTATAACGAAAGTGGTTGCGAACGGCGATTTTCCGTGGCCGGACATCCTATCGCTCGAAGGCGCGATCCTATTCGATGGAGGTATTTCCGCACATCTTTCCGATACGACCGTCGAATTCGCGACGACGATAGCCGCCGGAGATACAAGCATCGGAACACCGATAACGATCGATATTTTGTTGGACGGCGAGGCATTTAACTCGCAACTTATCATATCTTTCGAGGCTATGAACGTCGAATCGGAGATCGCCGACACGCTCGAGTTTGTGATAGGTTTTCCTGAGATTTTGATAATCGATGACAGCCCGGATTCGACCGGGAAAAATATCAAGTATTACGCCGCCGCAATCGAATCGTTCGGCGGAACATATCACGCGCATCGCACGATGGATGGTCCTCTCCCGGAGTGCATCGACGATTTTCGACTTATGATTTGGTTCACCGGCGACGACACCGCCGGCGTCTCGATCTGCGAGGATGATACAGTTGTTATGGCCTCGTATCTCGATTCCGGCGGGGACATGCTTCTCACCGGCCAGAACATGACGCAGCAGTTTTCGAGCGCGTTTTTGGAGGACCGTTTCGGTGCGGTTCACAAGGGAATTTCCGGCACCATCGTTGTCGAGACGATGACGGATGGCGGCGTCTTTTTCGGGCAGTCGGATATCTATCTTTTCGGCACAGATGGCGCGAACAACCAGCGCAAACCGACGACCATCTCGCCGATTCACGGCGAGGCGATAGCGCGATACTCCACCGGCGATACATGCGCGGTCGTTCACCGCAATGGGATTTCATCGACGGCGCTCTTCGGCTTCGGTCTCGAGGGTGTCGGCGGAAACACCTCTTCGTTGCAGCTCCCGGAGATGATGGCGCTGCTTTGCGATTGGTTCGGCTTGACCGTCAACGGCATCGATAACGCCGAAAAACCGGTCGATCTGGAGATAATCTCGATCTCGCCGAATCCGTTCAACGCGAGCTGCGAGATTTTTATGCCGAAATGGGCATCGAAGCTGGAGATATTCGACATCGGCGGAAGATCGGTGCGTTCGTTCGATCTTAATTTAAGCAGAAGTCGCATTCTCTGGGATGGCCGCGATCTCGACGGTCGCGATCTTCCTTCGGGGATGTTCCTCGTGCGCTGCATTGGTTTGGATAAAACAGCTTATGGAAAGGCGTTGTTGCTACGATGAACATTGACATTGAAAAGCGGCTCGATTTCGCAAAAAAGATTGCGGTCGATGCCGGGAAAATTCTCGTCGCGCGGTTTGGCGGGCGTCAGAAGTCGAATATGAAATCGATTCGCGAAACGGTTACGGAGGCCGATCTGCGGTCGGAGGAATTTATCCTTAAAGCGATAGACGCCGAGTTCGGCGAGCCGGTCCTGAGCGAGGAATACCGTTCGCACACCGATATCTCCGGGCCGCTATGGATCGTCGATCCGCTCGACGGCACTAATAATTTCGCGATTGGTTTTCCGTTTTTCGCGGTGATAATAGCATTTTCGGTCGATGGCGTGTCAAAACTCGGCGTGATTCACGAGCCGATTCGCGGCGAGACCTTTTTCACCGACGGCAAGCGTTCATATTGCAACGATAGTCCAATTTCGGTAAGCGAAACGACGCGCCTCGGCGATTCGATGGCGGCCACTGGATTTCCATACCTGCGCGGAATCGGGCACGAATCGAATCTCGAGAATTTCGTTCGCGTTACGATGTCCGTTCGTGGAATCCGTCGCGGCGGGAGCGCGGGTCTCGATCTGGCATATACTGCCGCAGGCCGATTCGATTTTTACTGGGAACTTGGCCTTAAACCGTGGGACATCGCTGCGGGCGATCTTCTCGTTAGATGCGCCGGAGGAAAAACCGGACTATTCGACGGTTCGCCATGGTCGATTGGCAGCGACAGGATTTTGGCGGCGAACTCGAAGCTGTTCGACAAAGCTTCGAGTATATTGTCAGATGAAGAAGTATAACCTAAAGCAACACATTATGTTATTCATTGCCGGAATTGTTATTCCGGCGGCGGTTTATATATTGGGATCGACGTGGCGCATCCGTTTCGTAGGGAAAGAGCACGAGGACGAGGCCGGAAGCCCGCTGATATGGGCATTCTGGCACTCGCGCATGTTGCCGCTGTTGTTCGCATATCGGCGGCAGGGAATTATCATTCTCGTATCGCAGAGCTTTGATGGCGAGCTGATCGCGCGCGCGCTGAGGCGATTCGGTTTCCGCACGGTTCGCGGAAGCTCCTCTCATGGCGGAATGCGAAGCCTTATCGAGATAAAGAGGGAACTGGAGAACGGCGCGCGCGTCGCTTTCACGCCGGATGGGCCGAAGGGTCCGAGGGAGGTGGTAAAACCCGGTGTCGCGGCGGCATCCGTGAAATCGGGAGCGCCGATAATCGCTGTTGCGGTAGAAACCGATAGAAAATGGGTGCTCGGTAGTTGGGACGGATTTCAGATTCCCAAGCCCTTTGGGCATATCGAGATACGTCTTTCAAAGCCGATCTATCCGGGTGAAAAAGGGGTCGATGATTTGACGGAAGAGGTTCAGAAAAAGCTCGACGAAATGGTTTTGACAACAAAGGCCGCAGATTCGGTCGGGAAGTGAAACGTTGATAGAACTCTGGAATATACTCCTCGCTCTGGCCTTGATCTTAACATGGCCCATAGCGATTGCTGTCGCTTTGATCGGGCGTTATGGGCTGAAAGCGCGGCTTGGCCTCGTTCCAAAGCGGGACGAGGGTTGCATATGGATACATGCCGCGAGCGTCGGCGAGGTGGGCGTCGCGGCAACGATTCGCGATATCCTCAGAAAGATAGATCCCGAGGTTAAGGTTTTCATGACCGCTGTCACGAAGATGGGGGTTCGTCGCCTTAAAAGGATATCCGGCCCCGGCGACCGATTTTGTCTGTTGCCGCTCGATTTTCTGCCGTTCATCTCGATAGCCTTTCACCGGGCGAGGCCATCGGCGCTGATCGTCGTCGAGACGGAGCTTTGGCCTAATCTTTTATTGACGGCCCGCCGCAGAGGCATTCCGGTAATCCTTGCAAACGGGCGGATCAGCGGTTCTACGATGTCGTGGGCGAGGCAATTTCCACGAACGTTTGACAGAATAGTCGGTTGCATCGATCGTTTTTTGATGAAATCGAAGGGCGATGCCGATAATCTGATAGAGATCGGCGCAGATAGCTCGATAGTCGAGGTTCTCGGCAATCTCAAGTTTGCCGGAATCCCCGAAGCGGTGCCACGGATCGAGCCGTTTTCGCGCAGAACGATCGTTTTTGGCAGCGCCCGGCAGAACGAATATGCCATAATAGCCGGGGCGTGCGAAAAAATTCGCGCGGGGTTTAAACAAAATTCGCTTTTCATCGTCGCGCCGCGACATTTACATACAGCGAACGCAGCCAAAGCGGAGTTCGAAAAACGCGGTCTGAGTGTTATATCTCGAAGCTCTGCCCGGTCGCCGGGAGATGCCGATGTCTATCTGCTCGATACGATGGGCGAGCTTTTATCGTTTTACGCGGTGTCGGACATCGCTTTCGTAGGTGGGACGCTCGCCGATTACGGCGGCCATAACCCGCTCGAACCGGCATTCTTCGGCAAACCGATCATATTCGGCCCGTATCGTTCGGCGAACAAGGAGGCGTTCGATGTCCTTGTCGAGGCAGATGCGGGAATTACCGTAACCGATGCAGACGATCTTTCGCGCACGATTTTGGAGCTGCTGTCGAACGATGCGCGGCGGGAAGCGATAGGCCGCTCTGCGAGCGAGGTTGTGGATCGGATGAAGGGTATTTCGCAGGAATACGCTCGTGCCTTCGAGGAGTCGATTTTCAAATGAGATGGATGTTCGCGCCAATATCGGCCATCTACGCCGCCGGAAGTTTTTTTCGCTGGAAGTTTTACCGGTGGGGCATTAAAAAGGCAAGACGCGCGCCCGCGCCGGTTGTATCTATCGGGAATATCGCTCTCGGCGGCACCGGAAAGACGCCGTGCACTATCTGGCTCGCCAAGACCCTCGCAGACGATGGATATTATCCGGCGATTCTGACGCGGGGATACGGCCGCTCGATCAGGGAGAGGCTTATTGTAGAGGGGGATATCCCGACGGCGCGGCTTGCTGGAGATGAGCCGGCACTCATGGCATCGAGGCTTACGAATATCCCGATAGCGATCGACCCGGATAGATACGGCTCGGCGAGGGAGATCGGTGGGGGAGATGGGCGCGTTTTTATCCTCGACGACGGTTTCCAGCATCTGAAACTTGCACGCGATTTTGACCTCGTGCTTCTGCCGTCGAACGATCCGTTTTCCGGCGGCCATTTTTTCCCGTGGGGAAGGCTTAGGGACGGTCTTTGGCGGCTAAGGGAGGCCGATGCGATAATAATCGTCGGAGATGGTGATAAAAGGCCAGCGGAGTTGAAATATCTCGCCGCCGATGTTCCGGTGTTTCGAGCACGTAAGGTTTTAAGGGGCGTTAAGACCTTATGCGGCAAAAAATTATCCGTTAAGGTTCTCGAAGATAAACCGGTGATTGCATTCGCCGCAATAGCCTCGCCGGATAGTTTCGAGCGGACGTTGCAAGATGTCGGCGCGGATATTCGCGGAAGGCTGTGGTTCAGAGATCATCGACGCTTCGAGATCGGCGATATCCGCCGGATCGAGGAGACGGCCGAGCGGTGCGATGCCGATATTCTTGTTACGACCGAGAAGGACGCCGTTCGCCTCGCTGGCCTGGAATCGCGTCTCGAAATATATATCGTTTCTATCGATTTCGTTGTCGAAGGTGGGGACGAGCTACTTAAACTAATCTATGAAAAGATAGCTATAACATAAGGAATAACATGGAATTAAGAGAGTATATAAATATGTCGAAAGAGGAATTGGTCTCGCGAATCGAGAAGGGAAAACGCGAGCGTAACGCCGTTATCCTCGTGCACAATTACATTCGCGATGAGGTCCAGCGTGTCGGGGATATACTCGGCGACAGCCTCGGCCTTTCGCGGCAGGCCGCCGACACCGATGCCGACACGATAGTATTCTGCGGCGTGATGTTCATGGCGGAGACCGCGAAGATACTCGCACCGGAAAAATGCGTTCTTATCCCCGATCGCATCGCCGGGTGTCCGCTCGCCGCCGGCGCGACGATGGGGGATGTCATTAAGATGCGCAAAAAATATCCGGATCACGCATTCGTAGCATATGTCAACACCACAGCGGAGGTCAAGGCCGCAGTCGATATATGTTGCACTAGCGCGAACGCCGTCGAGGTGGTGAAATCCCTCGGCGATCGGCCAGTCGTATTTCTTCCGGACAAAAACCTCGGGATGTTCGTCAAAACCACGCTCGGCAAGGAGAATATGATATTGTGGGACGGCGGATGTTATGTTCACCAGTTCATCACTGTCGAGGATATCGAAATGGCGCGCAAGGCCAATCCCGAAGCGACGATTATCGTGCATCCCGAATGCCCGATCGAGGTGTCGCGTGCGGCGGATGTCGTGACATCGACCGGCGGGATGTATCGATGGGTCAAAAAGCACGATGGCCCGGCGCTTCTCGGCACCGAGATCGGCATGGTCGAGCGGCTTCGGCGCGAGTTTCCGCAGAAACAAATCGGATGGGTAAAAGGTTCCGCGATATGCAGCAACATGAAGCTAATAACGTTGCCAAAACTCGCGCGGACGATGGGGGAGGGGTTATACGAGGTCGAGATCGACGAGGCGATCCGTATCGACGCCGAGCGCTCGATCCGCCGGATGATCGAGATCGGTTAGTTTTATTAAATAACAGCGCATTCGGTGTTGCAGCGCTCAGGCCTAATCGGCTGGGGCACAACGAATCTCGATGGCATGGCTAACAGAGAATCTTCCTATCGATTCACTTATAGCCGTGAACCATTGTGTTTTATAGATCGTGATGAAAATCCCTTCGACCGCAAAAACCCCAACCCAACCCGCGCGCTGTCACGATTTTTGCGTTTACTTCGTAAGCAAAAATCACCACCCATCCCAACCCCATTCCCGCGCCAGCGGTCGGCAATGCCGACATATGAGG
>CAYNTG010000069.1:0-12441 GCA_964400105.1 uncultured bacterium | reverse complement strand
TCCGATCCAAAAATCTCGAAAAGGGGTGCCATTTGGCGCCCCTTTATTTTTTTTGAGAAAATAAGATTATCTCGAAAGCGTGACTATTCCCCAGTCGCGGTCGGCGATGTAGAGTTCATCGCCATCGACGGTTATCGCGAACGAATACGTCCCGTCGATATTTTGAATCGGGATCGGATTCGTCGGATCGGAGATGTCGTAGATAATGGTTCCGCCGGAGCCGTAGGCAACGAAACATCGATCGCCGGATATTTTGACATCCTGCGCACTGCCGGTCTGGGTGTCCGCGCGTCCGACGATCTCCGGCTTGGTCGGATCGGCAAAATCTATAACTGTAAGACCGGCGAGGCCGTCGGCGATGTAGCAGTAATGTCCGTCGATAGCAATCTTATCCGCCTCGCCGGGCGTATCGACGTGCCCGATAATAGAGTCGGCATTTTGCGTGGCGGCGATAAAAATCCCGACCTGCCCGGCAGCCACGAAAAACAGGTTTTCACAGAACGCTACGCCGAATGTGAACCCATTGGGATCGATCGATCCTCGCGGGGTTACAAAATAATCCGTCGTGTCGTGAAGATCGAATACGAAACCGCCGTCGTCGTAATCGGCAAAAGCGACGAACAGCGTGTCACGATAACGCACTCCGGCGACATCTTGGGTGCGACGTGCGAAAAGCCCGGCCCAGTTCACCTGCGTGGGACTGGTTCGGTTTGTGATGTCGAACCACAAAATCGGCGGGTTGCCGCGATAATCCGCGACGATCATCAGATCGGTCTGTTCGTCGATCCAGATCGCGCGGTTTTCATATTGGCCGCTCGGCTCGTCCCACCCGATCTGCACCGGGTTAAGCGGATCGCTGCGGTCGCAATATAGCAATCCGGCGCTGCCGTCAGCAACGTAAAGATAATCGCCGTAAGGATATATGTCCCTCGGATAGCCGCGAGTATGCATCGTATCGGCAAGCTCGTATGGATACTGATCTACGACGAAACAGAGCGTATCCGACCAGTGCGAATAAGTTTCCTCCTCCGTGGATTTCGCCCCGACACACCAGCGGTAGTCTCCTTCAAAAAACGGGACACCGGGGGTAATCGAGCTGGAAAATTCATATCCATCGAAGACCGGTTCATCGGGGGCTTCCGCCGGCCAAACCTTTATATGATAGCCGTTCGCGTTAGGATAGTTATACCAGTCGAAAAAGACCCGTGTTCCGTTAAGCGTCGCAAATTCGTCGGGCACCGTTTGGATTACGACCTGCGAAAGGAAAAATGTCCGTTCGTCAGACCAATGAATATAATCGCCGTTTTCGACCACCGCGACCGACCATTTATATTCGCCGTTCGCAAGCTCGAAATCTGGATCGAGGTTAGAGCTTGTAGTGGAGAACTCGATGGTATCGGTATCCGATAGTATCCGAACGACATATTCCTCCGCGCCGGGATAGCTTTCCCAATCGAAACCGTTTCCGATATCCTCCACGACCTCGTTGTCCGCAGGCTCGATAAGCTGAACCCTGAGCGACTCCTCCGGCGGAATACTCCTCTTCCCGCATCCGGCAATAACAGCTATGATTAAAACCGGGATCGACAACAATTTAACAAGTTTCATAATATCACCTAACGGATTGAATAGTCGAACTTAACACCCACAATCGAGCGCGAATAGTCCTTCACCGAATCGAGGTCGAAATAGGGTGAATCGGCGTCGCGGACGGTGAATTTGTAGCTCAAAGTGCACTCGATTCTATCGATAATCTCCACGGAAAAAAACGGCTCGATATCCGCACGCCGGTCGCGCCGACCGATATGAATATAGTCCATCGAAAACGGTTTTTCGGATGTGTAAAAACGTTGCGAGAGATTCCATGAAGCGCCGAGAAGGCAATCTTTGCCGAGGATTTCGACATCCCGCGAAATATACCCCTCGAATCGGTCCTCGACATACGAGATGTCCGTTTCATCGGAGCTTTCAAGCGTTTCGCCGTCGGTATCGTATCCCCGTGCTTTGTAAGTGCGATATACATAATGAAGTTTAAGATAAACCGGCCCGCTCCATCTCCATGTCGGGCCGATGCGATAGCTCGTGCCGTCGTATTCGGGGAAGTAATCGTTATACCGGTCTCGCTCGATCTTCGCAGCTACACCAAAAGAATGTTTTGGGAATACCTCGTATCGCGCATCCAGTTCGCCGCGAACCATCGAGTATTTTGCCCATACATTCGGCTCGTCCGGCAGATCGACATCGCCGTAGATGGCAGCCGCATACCCCGGCATCGCCGCGATAGCAGCTTCGCATCGGAAATCCCCGGCGCGAATATCTACGAACGGTCGAACGAAGTGGTAATCGCGCTCCGAATCGAGAAGATATTTTGTGAATCGATAGTCGCAGCCCGTTACGGCGCGGATATCTCCAAATCTAAACCGATATTCGAAATCGATCCCCGCACGGGTAAATCCGTCGTCCGTCGATTCGAGGCGCAGCCATTTGGGATCGCCATTCTCGAAAAGCTCGATCTCCGTATCGGTCAACTGCGCGGCGTTGTCGTTATAACCGAATTCGACGGCCACGTTCGACCGCCAACCAGACCACCTTGCAAACATCGAACCGACAACCAAAAAAAAGACGAAGGCCGCCTTGAAAAAGAAGAAACGATTCATTCTGGAAGCTCGTCGATAAAAACGCGAAGCCCATCGACGATGCCCTCTGCGATCTTCTTTCGGAAGGACTCCTTTTTCAGAAGTGCCGCGTCGTCCACGTTCGACATGAATGCCGACTCGATCAGAACCGCCGGCATGAACGAGCCTTTGAGAACATAAAAGCCTGCTCCGGCCGGGCCTCTTTGCGAAAGGCCGGTTCTCGATGAGATCGACTCCTCGATAAGCACCGCGAGCCGGGACGATTCGCGCAGAAATTCGTTCTGGATGAGATCCGCCATTATAAAATCGAGATCGTCGGTGGAATCGGTCGGTTCCTCGAGGAATATCGATGAGTTCTCGAGTGCGGCGGTCGCGCGCGCCTGATCCGACCTCGCCGGGGCGAGGAAAAATACCTGCGTGCCGCGCGCGGATTTGTTCTTCGCGGCGTTGCAGTGGATCGATACGAAAAGATCGGCGCCGTTCGTATTTGCGAACCCGGTGCGTTGCTTCAGCGGGAGAAATGTATCGTCGTTACGAGTTATAATTACGGTAAAGAGGGTATCCTTTTCGAGCGCCTCGCATAGCTTTTTCGATATATCCAGCACGAGCGTTTTCTCGCGGGTTCCATCCTTCGAGCTTGCGCCTGGGTCTTTGCCGCCGTGTCCGGGATCGACCGCGACGAGCCATTTTTTCTTGCGCTTAGGCGCAATCGCTTCCCCTTCGTCTTCGATCACCGGAACGAACGGAACCTCGGCGACTTCGGATTCGGGCGAGACGCTCTCCTCCGGTTTCGAATCGACCTTCGTCGTGGCCGTCTCCGGCTGAACCTGCGGCCTTTTCCCATCGATAAAAACGGCTCTATCGCCTTCGAGGTCGATGGACATGCCCGCTCTATCGGCCATTATATCCAAAATCGGATATAGTGGGATAAAAAGCGCATTTACGGCGACGCTCGTCGGAATCTCCATATCGTATGTCCGTTCGGCGACGACTACGAAGCGGTTATTTGGAGAAAAGGTATATGAATCGCCGCCGATGGACAACGATTCCTTGCGCTTAACGGCGCTGTAGAAGCGATTATCCGCGATCTTCGCAAGCTCGTCGCTTGTGGTGAATGGAATGCCGTCGAGTTCGGAATATCGAAGATCGAAAGACGAGTTGCCCCATCGCACCTCCATCGAACCATCGAGGGATGTTCCAAATATCGTTATGGCCAACAATAAAACTGCTATCGATTTTTTTATATTCATTCTGAGAAATTTAAAGCCGATATCGATCCATGTCAAATGATGTTTAATCGAATTGCTCGAATCAACGGAATCGAGCGTCAGATGGCCCGGTAGTTCGGCGACTCCTTCGTAATCATAATATCGTGAGGATGGCTTTCCCGAAGACCGGTTGATGTTATCCTGCAAAAGCGCACCTTTTCCCACAGGTCTGGGATATTCGCGGCTCCGGCCATCCCCATCCCGGCGCGAATTCCGCCTATAATCTGATATACGACATCCTCGACCGGCCCGCGATATGGGATTCGTCCCTCGATCCCCTCCGGAACCATCTTAAGAACATCGGTTACGTGTTCCTGAGCATAACGATCTCGAGCGCCATGCTTCATCGCACCCAGGCTACCCATTCCGCGATAGACCTTGAATCTGCGGCCTTCGAAAAGAACCGTCTCGCCGGGTGCCTCGTCCGTTCCGGCGAACATATTGCCCAACATAATACTACTGGCTCCCAGCGCGATAGCCTTCGCGGCATCGCCGGAATAACGAATTCCGCCGTCGGCGATGACCGGCACTCCGAGTTTTTTAAGGGCGCTCGCACATTCGAAAATCGCCACGGCCTGCGGCACGCCAACCCCGGTAATGACCCGCGTCGTGCAGATGGAGCCTGGGCCAATGCCGACCTTGACGGCGTCGGCACCGGCCTCGGCGAGGCGCACCGCACCCTCGGCCATGCCGACATTGCCCGCGATTACAGGGATATCGGGAAACTCCGTCTTTAAAAAGCGAATCGCTTCAACGACGTTTTTGCTGTCTCCATGTGCCGTATCGATGGATAGGATATCCACACCAGCCTCGACCAAAAGATGCGCCCGCACCTCGAGATCGGACCCGACTCCCACAGCGGCTCCGGCGAGTAGATGTCCCTCTTCATCGACTACTGCATGTGGATGTTCCTTCTTTTTTCGAAGATCGCGTGCGGTGATAAGGCCGGTAAGTTTTCCGCCGGCATCCACAACGAGAACCTTTTCGATGCGATATTTATGCAGCAGCTTTGCTGCGTTTTCGAGCGGTTCGCCATCGAGAAGCGTAATCAATCGCTTTGTCATCAGTTCGGAAACGACGCGTTCGAGGTTCGGCTCGAATCGGATGTCCCTGCTCGTGAGGATACCGACCAATCTTTCGTTTTCGACAACCGGCAGTCCCGTAATATCGTTTTTCCTCATGATCTCCACGGCCTGCCCCACAGTGATGGTCGGTGGGATCGTAATCGGATCGCGGATCAAAACACTCTCCGCCCGTTTGACGGCGGTTACCTCTGCAGCCTGCATTTCCGGCGGTATATTCCTGTGAATTACACCGAGAGCGCCGAGTTGGGAGAGCGCAATGGCCATCTTGCTTTCGGTTACCGTGTCCATCGACGCCGATAGGATCGGGATATTCAGGGTTATTTTCTCGCAAAGCTTGGATCGAATGTCAATTTCGTGTGGCAAAATCTCGGAATAACCAGGCAATATCAATAAATCGTCGAAGCTATAGCTCGTGTTGTCGGGTATCTTATTTTTCCATTCCATGGTTTAAATCCCTTTTTTTTACACGGTTCGTGGCGAGCGCTTTTTGCCCAAAGCGCTATCGAGCGCAACGTTGGCGAGTCTATCCGCTTCGGTGTTTTCGGCCCGTGGGACATGCTTGAAAACGCATTTCTCGAAAGACATCGACAGTCGGATAGCCTTTTCCCATAGGGCTTTCAGGTTCGGCGATTTTACCCGATAACGTCCCGTCATCTGTCTAACCACGAGTTCGCTGTCGGTTCGAATCTCGATCCTTTTCGCAGAGAGCTTTACGGCGAGTTCGAGCGCCGCTATAATTGCGGAATATTCGGCAAAATTATTCGTGGCACGTCCGATATAACGGTTTATTCGCTCGACTACGCGCCCGTCGGAAGTCGATGCAACGACCCCAATCGATGCATGTCCCGGATTCCCACGACTGGCGCCATCCGTGTTCATTATGATATCGATCAATCTACCGCCTCGCATTCAAACCGAAACATCATCGTCCCAAACCAAGATTCGACCGCAAGCCTCACATATATTGATCCTGTCCTGTCTTCTGATGGATTGGCATAACTTCGGCGGCAACGACTGGAAACACCCGCCGCAGGCCCTATTCACGACCTTAACTACGGCATGTCCCTGTGTCCCATCGGCGATTCTTTCATATGTTGTGAGTATTTTCCTATCGATTTTCATTGCATTTTCGTCGCGGTCTCGCTGAATTTTTGCCACAGTATTCTCGATGGCCGAGTATTTCTTCTCGATCTCATCGATCTGAATAACATTACTGTGTTCTTTCGTCTCCAGTTCCTCCAAAAGCGCCTTCTCGAGTTTCATCTCGATGTCGAGTTCCTCCATAAGGCGGATCGTTTCCTCTTCTATTTGAGCGATGTGCTCCTCCGAGGCCTGTATTTCCTTTTGAACCGCGTCGTATTCCTTGTTCGATTTTACCGAAAGAAGGCGCTGCTGCCCATTACTAAATTTCTCTTTATTTTCCTCGATCGATAAATTCTTGAGATCGATTTCCTTACGAAAATCGAGGATTTTGGCCTTCGTTTCCGATAACCGCTCTTTTAAAGTAACGATTTCTCCACGAAGATCCTCGAGTAATTTTGGATAAAAGACCTTGGATACCTTCAACTCCGCGAGTTTGCTATCAATATCCTGAAGATGAAGCAGGATTTTAAGTGTTTCCTTGACGCTTGGCTTTGCCATCGAACCTCCATATTGTTAATAAGTTTTATACTCGAAATTAAGCCATCCAATACGGGCTGTGTTCCATCTTAGCAATATCTATTACAACATCACCCGGATGTTCCCAAATCGTCGATTCCAGCTCTGATTTAAGCACCGGCAACACAACCCATTCGGTAGCGAAATGACCGGCCGTAATGATCGACAGCCCTCTCGCCTCGGCATATCTAAATTGATGATATTTCATCTCGCCCGTAATAAGCACATCGGCCCCGGCGGCTATCGTTTTGTCGATGAAATCCCCGCCTGTTCCGCCGAGCACCGCGACACGGGTAATCCTCGCTTCGCTCTTTCCACATACGGATATTCCTCCCGAAGGCAGCAACCCTTTTAGGTCTTGGGCTATCTCGAGAAGGCTGGTCGGTCTCGAAAGGTCGCCGACCGCACCGTAACCCAGCCTTCCTGGCGCATTCGCCAGCGGATATAGATCGTAAGCCACCTCCTCGTATGGGTGCGCCTTGATCATTGCCTCGACGACATCGTCGATCCGCTCTACCGGCACGATAGTTTCAAATCGGCGCTCTTTTTCCTTTTTCAGATGACCGCGGATACCGGAGAAAGGCCTTGCGTCGTGTCCCGGCAGAAAGGTTCCCTCTCCCGATGTGGAAAAGCTGCAATCCGAGTATTTTCCGATCCGTCCCGCACCGCCTTTGGAAATTGCGTCGCGGACATCGTCTAAATGATTCTCCGGAACGAAAACAACGAGTTTTTGATATTTTCCCCCGTCGGTAGGAACGATGGCCTTCGTGTCGAGAAGGTCGAGCTGCGATGCGAGAGCAAAGCTCGGCGAAATCGGCGATACATCGAGGACCGTATGCATCGCATAAAGCGCGATGCCCGCTCTCGCGGCGGCATAATATGCATGTCCGAGCGGATCCCCCTTTACAACCCGTTGCGGCGGTGCAAGGTCGGGAGGGTGATGCGTAATAATGAGGTCGGCACCCTTGGTTCCCGCCTCCTCGATCACCGCCGGCGAAGGATCGAGTGCGAGAAGGATAAATCGAATCTCAGACCAACCGTCGCCAACCAAAAGCCCCGACCTGTCCCAATCCTCGGCCCATTGAAGAGGAAACCTATTCTCTATCCTGTTGACAACCTTACTAAGTTTCATAAGTCCCGTCGCTCCAAAAACAAAACGCACCGCAAAATGCGGCGCGTTTTAAAATAAAAAAAGTGCGTGTAGGAAGGTATTGCGCTCGACTAAGACGTAATAATGACAATCTACACCTTTTCTATCATTATGGGCGATAGAGGACTTGAACCTCTGACCTCATGCATGTGAGGCATGCGCTCTACCATCTGAGCTAATCGCCCGGCGTTTATCGTTTTTAATTGGACCCACGAGGATTCGAACCTCGGGCCAAGGGATTATGAGTCCCCTGCTCTACCGCTGAGCTATGGGTCCTTAGAGAATATTCATTTATAATACAACCCAACGGAAAAAAAACAAGTATTTTTTCAATGCAATAATGGAGTTTGCAACTATTTATGTATATTTACTAATAAGCCCCCTGGAGTCGTCTGACAATGCCAGCAAATAAAATTGGCGACGACACATCTTAACCAATGTGCCCTTCGGAGAATCCGTGTTCGTCGATTTCGATAAATATTTCAGCGCCGTTGTCCGGCCCGACGAGCTTTCCCCACTCGTCGGCCGACGCCCTCCACGCTGCACTACGGCAAATATTAATGGCCTTAAATCCCTTATCGCTGCGGCCTTTTGTGGGCTTTAACCGCCCCGTGCCTGTATTTTACGGAAGGAACAATCCATGTTCCTTTACCCGACAATTTAAAAATAGCTTTGCTTTTCAATCTGAAAACCTATATTAAATGATAAGCATTCTTAACACTGAAGAGGAGACCGGATGTTCGCATGGATAATCATTATCGTTGTTATCGCGCTATTTCAGATAATCGGTGTATGTAAAGGTTTTCCAGGTGTTTATGTCTATATCTCGACCGTGCTTATGTTCCTTGCGGCGCTTGGGTTTCTTTACAGGATTTATTCCATGAAGCTAACCTTACAAAAGCGAAGTAAGGACCATGAATTGATAGGCCAAATCCTGCGGCGGACCAAATTCGCGTCCTCCGAACAGGTGCTCGACGCACTGAACCAGCAGAACGAAGGAGATATTCGGCGACTTGGCAATATCCTCGTCGAGATGGGCGCTATCACGGATGAGCAACTCAAAAAAGCGCTTTCTATGCAAAAGAAAAGAGCCTGAGGCACTTTCCCATGGGTTTTTCATTTAGCCAATAATATCTTCTTGCCGATTCGGTCTCTCCCGGTCTCCAGAATCGCGAGATATATGCCTGACGGCGTCCCGACAGTCGGTTCCCAGCGGACGGTTCGGTTCTCTTTTTTCAAAGGCCTCGAAAAAACCAGTTTTCCCGTAACATCGAAGATTTTCAAAACACCATTTGCCGAAGTCGGAAGCGAATAATCGAATGTTACGCAGGAATTGAACGGATTCGGTCTGGCGGAAAGTGATATTTCATTCGGGAGTTTGGTTTGCTCTTCTATATTTTCCCCGTCGATGATCGTGAATGCGCTGTCGGTTATGCCGCAAAAGTGCCCGACTGCGGCGTCGCGAACACGCAAGAAACAGTTGTTATGCGTCGAATCGACATCGGGGATGTGCCAAACATAGAACCCGGAATTCGGCACTGAATCGGCAATCGAGGTCCATGTGCCCGTCGGGCCGTCGATGGAGTAATCGAGATCGATTCGGGGGATCGAGGGCGTTCCGCCGCGCTCCCAATAGATTATCTCGGATGTCGATTCATTGAGAGTCTCTCCGCCGGTCGGCGATGTAAATTCCATAAACGGCGCGGCGGTGCAGCTATATTTTAACGCATAAAGTCCCACTACATCGCCGGTTACACGTAAATAACAGATACCGGACGAGTCCGGCAAGAACGTGATACGAAAATTACTGCCGTCATGACTGTCGTCGTCGTAAAGCCTTGCAACAGAATCGCTTCCGATGAAAAGTTCGCCATATGTATCTACCGCGCCGACGGTATAAAAGATATATGTGCTGTCGTCGGTGGTGTAGAATGAATACCAGTCGGCATCTGCGGCCGGGTATATCTCGTCGCTCCGAAACGATTCTTCCCCGCATATCTCGATGGAGACCGCGCCGGTTCGGTCGTCGCCAGCATCGGCGCGTCGTGGCGGCTCGATATCGATAATAGCCCATCGCATTATGGTTAGCGGCGCGGGAAGGTCGTCCGGGAGGCGATACCATGTGTCATAAACGCCGCCCCAGCCGTAGTTTAGATGATATTCGCCGCTGTCCATCCAGCCGTCGCAGACGATAGCGTGGCCGGATGTGTCGGGAGGATCATAATAGAAGATTCCGAGCTGAGCCGGTTTTGCTTCGAGCATATCGGCTTGCAGAGAATCATAGAAATCGGGCATATCCGGCGGATCGACCTTGTGCGCGCTGACATAACCCCATTTATCGGTGAACGAGGAGTCGTGGAACCATGCGATCGTCCCCTCGCTGCCGTAGATCGCCCATGCGGAAACGCCGCAGGCCCAGCTTATTTTGGCCTTCATCGCGGCATCTGGGTGGACGCCGGCACCGTTGTAATCGATGCTGTCGATGGACGCGGTTGTCGCATCGATCCAGATCGGCGGGTCGGTGCTGTCCGAAGAGTAGCTTTCCGTCGCTGTGAAATGGACGCTGTGCGGGTATTCCCAATAGTTAATTATTTGCGCCATAGATGTCGCGGTGCACCCGACGACGCATCGGTCGCCGGTTTCTGGGTCGGTAGGGCAGAGGTCGTTATATGGCGGCCCTTGATCCCAATGTGTGTCGAGAAACGGGCCGTGAATAGACGATGGTTCATAGGATAGAGCGCCCATGCCGGAGGTCGATTCCGCCCATCGGCGGATGTTCGATTCTATGACTTCCGGCGATGTTTGTGGAATCGCCGCGACGCGCGATTCGATGTCCGATAGGAGCATGTGCAGCGGGATGTTGCCGTGCGAGTTTTCGAGCGGAAAATCGCACAGATATGAATAAGCGATAATCGGCTCGACACGCGTTTCCGCCGGGAGCGCGATGAATCCGGTCGGTTCGAGATCGGCAATGAACGCCAAAGCCCCGCCGGATCGACCTTCGAGGGCGATTATTTTCGAGATCGATCTCGCCTCGCCGAAGCCCGCAGGCGCGGATTTTCCAAGTTTGCCGCCTGCTTCCCGATGAACCCGAAGCAAATTTTCCGCCGCTAAATTTGCCATTTCCGGCGTTACGGATTCTGCGTAAATCGTTATCGCGAAAAGGATTATTAAAAGCGCAAAGATTAGTCGTTTCATGTCGATCCGCTCTGTCGAAGGTTTTGTTTTATTTCAGTAAATGATGTGAAATTCACGAACGAAAATCAACGCGCGAGCGTAACCGATGTGCGCTCTCCGCCGCACGAAATCGAATATCTTCCGGGCGGATTGGCATCTCCGCGAAGACCCTCCCACAAAGCCGCGCCATTCGTGGATTCGAGTTCCTCGACGAGCTTGTTTTCCGCGTTAAAAATCTCGACTTTTGCTGCGGGTGCGCCCTCGATAGTGACAATCCCCGAAGAGATTTCCGGAAGCGCGGTGAGCCTGTCGAAGAACGGCTCTCTTGCCGGTCGTGCGCGCACCACCGGCCCGGGATCATCGACGTCCGGGATATTCATATCGACGACGACGAAGGTCGGGTGCTCTTCGACGCTCGCCAGCGGTTCGTATGCCAACGGGTCTAGGTCTTCGCCGTAGTTTTCGATTCCCATCGCGGTCCAGTTCGGGCTGAAAATATCGGCGGAGATGAGCACGGCATCGCCGCGAACCCATCCGTCGGCCGGAATGCGCCATTCGCCGGAGAGGGTTATTTTTGTTGGATTCCATATCCATCGCTGTGTTCGATATGTCATATTCGGAGTGCCCGCCGCAGACCATGTGCCGTGCGGCAGCAGCCACAGCGGGGCTGGCGGCTCTACAGGGTCGAGGAACGGCGCAAAACCGTAAGAACCGTTTTCGTAGCAGATTGTTGTCATGACTGCGATTCTGGGGCCTGCTTTTGTGAAAATGCTGTCGCAGTGGATCGTCGTGTCGCGGACGATGTCCGCCGAGCCGCCGCGATTTTTGCGTCTGAGGCGGTATAACTTGCCGTCGGGCAAAAAGATAGGCAGCGTGTTATAATTGATCGTGCCGATCACCTCGCCGCATGTCGATGCCCAAACATGGCATGTCTCGTCGATTGCGAGGTATCGCAGGCTGTCGATATATACCGCTGCGGCGACATCCTCCCAGGCCATGTAGTCCAACGGAGCCGGGACAAATCCGAGGCTGTCGTCGAAATCGAAAGTGACCTCCGGGCGAGAGTGTGAGCCGCCATCCGTGCCCGCGAACGCGAATTCCGGGAATAAGATTATGTCGATGCCATCGACCGAATCGGCGGCGGCGCGCCCGCGATGATAGGAGTTTTGGCAGATATTATTCCAGTCGCCGCCATAATAGCCGCCGCGAATGATCAGCACGCGAACCGGCACGGCCATCGCTGAGACCACAAATAAAATGGAAATGAGAAGAAATTTTCTTTTCATCTTAAACCCCTCGAAGATGTTTTTTACATAATATAGCAATTTGGGGATTTTTGCAAGGATAAAGGTCGAATAACGACGGAAGTAGGGGCAGTTCCGTGTGTCCCTATTTCAGATATACCAGCCTTATCTCATTCCGTCCGATAGCTCCCTTGCAGCGCAGGAGATATATCCCGCTGCCGA
>CAYNTG010000068.1:0-12711 GCA_964400105.1 uncultured bacterium | reverse complement strand
AAAAGAAAAAGGAGGAATGAGATATGTATAAAAAAACTAAAAGACGAATATTTGAAATTCTCGATATGGCCTCGAAGGGCGACAAACTCAGCCGCGCCTGGGATATTTTTATCGTCACACTTATAACCCTAAACGTCGCAGCGGTCATTTTCGAGACCGTCCCATCGATAGATACTCGACTTGGTGCGTTTTTCAACACGTTCGAGATTGTTTCGGTTATAATTTTCACGATTGAATACATCTTTCGCCTATGGTCGGCCAATTCGGACGAAAAATATAAAGGGAGAATATGGGGCCGGTTGAAATACGCGACGTCATTTCTCGCCATTATCGACCTTATAGCCATTTTGCCGTTTTACTTACCTATGTTTCTACCATTCGATTTCCGAATTATAAGGATTCTGCGCTTAGTCCGTATTTTCAGAGTATTTAAAATAGGGAGATATTCCAAATCGGTCGCTATTATCGGGCGAGTTTTTTACGAACGTAAGGAACAGCTTGTTATCGCGGCGGGTGCCGTTCTCTTTTTGCTAATTATCGCTTCGAGTTTGATGTATTATGTTGAAAATCCCGCCCAACCAGAATCGTTCTCCTCGATACCCGCCTCGATGTGGTGGGGTGTGGCGACTTTAACGACCGTCGGTTACGGCGACGTTTATCCGATTACGCCATTGGGTAAAATCCTCGGCGCGATAATCGCGATTCTGGGCGTCGGGTTATTCGCTTTACCGGCAGGCATTCTCGCGGGCGGTTTCGCAGAGCAAATCGAGAAGAAACGCGAAAATTATGTCTGCCCGAAATGTGGGCATCGATTTTAATGAAGCCGAGAGAAGGAACGATGGGCGACGCAGGCATTGCCCCTACAACACACGAATTTACATGGTCGCCGGATGAAACCGTCGGCAGCAGTGTTTATCTCGTTTGGGCGCGGGTCGGGGACGAATCGATTACGAAACGGGTGGTGTATCTGAAATGAAACCTAAATTTGCAGAAGCGAATCCGCCGAAGGCGGTTGAGCACGTTATTAGTCGGCATTGCCGACCCAACGTCATAACTTATTTATAAAGTGAGTTTCACTATGATTGAAATCGAAAATAAAAATAAAAAATTTTCATGCGACCGGATGAATACGCTTACCGACGGCATTTACGCTATCGCGATGACCATCCTTGTGTTGAACATCGAGGTCCAAAATGTGCCACACAGCGCGCAATCCCTGTTAAAAGAGTTGCTTTCGCTCCACAGCCTCTTTTTCCACTACGTCATAGGGTTCGTTATTCTCGCTATGTTCTGGAGCATTCACCACAAGCAATACCGGCGGATTGTCCATGTAGATCGCACGATTCTTTGGTTAAACTTGGTTTGCCTGATGTTCGTCGCTTTGGTTCCGTTTTCGACATCCCTTCTGGCGGATTATAATTATATCACGATAGTCGCAATGTTTTTCCATTGCAATATACTCGCAATCAGCCTGTTTTCCTTTTTTGGATTGCGACACGCAGTTAAAGTAAAAAGCTTCATAAGCGATGATATCCCGCGAGACAAAATCGCAGCATTCTATCTGCAAAGCCTCGCTTTTCCGGTAGTTGCACTCCTGGGTATAGGAATCTCTTTTCTGTCATCCGAATGGAGCACGCTTGTCTATCTTCTCGTGCCGATCATAATGTCTATCCACAAACGCTCGGTGTTATAGAAGAAAATATGCGGATATTTATAGTGGCGACCGGGCGGTCGCCCATACAAACCGGGATATTCGACATAAACGGTCGGATGGTCGCCAATATTCCCGTAGGGGCCAAGTCTTAGACCTGCCCGCTTCCCGCCGAAGCGTCGAGCAAGTTGGCTCAGGCCCTGCCGGTCATCTGTCGGTATTGCCGACAGCGTCGATTGCGATTTCCTTTATAACAAGAAGTATTTGACGGTTAGGTATAGCCCGAGGAGCACGAGAATCGCGCCGGTGATGCGCCTGATCCATATCTCCGCCGATGTTATTTTCTTATATGCCGCCGCGACTCTGTGCGCCGCGAACGCGAACAGGAATGCGAAAACTATCACCGGCGCGCCTGTGCCGAGGCCGTAAAGCGACGGCAGGATTATCGGGTCGCCGCGCTCGATTGCGAGCGGGATCAGCGAGCCGAAAAAAAGCGCCGCCGATACCGGGCAGAATGCCAGCCCGAGGATTATTCCCAGCGGAATCGCTCCCCAGATGCCCATCTTGTCGATGCGCACGCGCATTTTGTCGCTCATGCCCTTGCCGCCGATATTGAATGTAAAAAGCCCCAGCAGAAGAAGGCCTACGACGATGAAAAGCGGCCCGAGCACCGGTTCCATTAGACTTTGCAGTTTGAACGAAAGCCCTGGAATCGATGTCGCGCCATAGACTATCGCGATGCCGAGACCGAGATAGACGATTATCCTTCCGAGGGTGTAGAGCAGGCCACCGAGCAGAACCTTTCCGGGCTTGTCGATTCTCCCTCCGATGTATGAGATCGCGGCGATGTTCGCGGTAAGCGGACACGGGCTTATGGACGTGAGTATTCCAAGCCAAAATGCGGACAAGGCTGCGAGAAGTAGCTCTATCAATTTTCCTCAGGGGCGATAAAAGTCGAGACCTCGTCGTGAATATAAGCCAAATATTGTTCTTTATTCCTCACGAGTTTCCATATTTTATCGAGGTTTTTCCATTCAAGCTCTTTGGCGCCGAGCCTTTTTGAGATTACCACCGATTTTGTATAAAGTCCGTAATCCTCTTTAAAATGGCTATTCTCCGGTTCGTCGAAATTGACCATTGAAAAGAAGATCTTCTCATTATCGATTTCATCGGCAAAATTTGAATCGACTGATTCTCTTGTGTAGTTTTCGAGTTTGTAACATGTCGCGCATCGGGCGTTGCCTGTGAAATAATAGACTATATAAGTCATATCGATTTCGATTGAAACGGTATCGGCATTGGCAACATTTTTCTCCGGTGCGGGGGTCTTTTCCGCGCATGCAGTAAAAGAGATTGCCGTAATTATCAAAATAGCCAAGATCGATTTCATCGATTTCATGGTAAAACTCCTTTAAATGTCGATTAGTTTTTTGAGTTCTTCCGGCGATGGAATTTTCCCGGTTAAAACCACCTTGCCGTCGATAACGAGCGCCGGTGTCATCATCACACCGGCGGCGATGATCTTCGAAATGTCGGTTACTTTTTCCAGCTCGAATTCGATGCCCATTTCGGAAACCACCTCTTCGACGAGTTTAGCGAGCGCCTTGCATTTCGGGCATCCCGCTCCGAGAATTTGAATTTTCATTTTTCTCCTTCTATTGAGTGATGCAAATTATCCAAATATCGATCCGAAAATCATGCCGCTGATTGTCGCCATCGCGATAACCAATAGGACAAAAACGACCGTCTTTTTTGTCCCGATAACCGATCGGATAACGAGCATATTTGGCAGGCTCAGAGCCGGACCGGCCAGAAGCAGCGATAGCGCCGGGCCTTTGCCCATTCCGGCTCCCATAAGTCCTTGCAATATCGGCACCTCGGTGAGAGTTGCGAAATACATAAACGCCCCGGCGAACGATGCAAAGAAATTCGCGCGAAGCGAATTTCCGCCGAGCGCACGGCTGACCCATTCCGACGGAATTATTCCTTCGTGCCCCGGTCTTCCGAGGAAAAAACCCGCGAAAACGACACCTAAAAGTAAAAGTGGTAAAATCTGTTTTGTGAATCCCCATGACGACGTGAACCATTCACCGGTTTCGCCTTTCGACCGACTTGTGAAATAGGAAAGGCCGATTATTGCAATCCCGAATGGGATAAGCGGCTGATTTGGCAATAAAATTCCGGCGATTGCCGTCGGTATGCCTATAATAGCAAATTGCCAAAATTTGAAATCGAACCATGCGACGAGGCTTGCGCCTAGGCCGACAGCGAAGACCGAGGTGATTATCCATTTATTTTGGAAAATAAAATTCCACGTTCCCGTCGAGGATTCCGGCGCACCGAAATTCGCAAATATTAGGATTCCGACTAATGTTATAAAATAAAGCGTGGTTTGCCAAAGTGGGCGAGAGGCGCTCTCTTCGGGCATATGGACTTGTGCCGCGACTCTTTGGTTTTCCTCTTTACGGAAAATCAAATGCATCAATAGCCCGATGACAACGCTGAAAACTATCGCGCCGACCGCACGTGCAATACCTATTTCGATTCCGAGGACTCGTGCGGTAAGAATTATCGCAAGGACATTAATTGCGGGGCCAGAATATAAAAATGCAATAGCAGGTCCGAGTCCGGCGCCCATGCGATATATCCCGGCAAAAAGCGGAAGCACCGTGCATGAACAAACTGCCAAGATCGTTCCTGAAATCGACGCGACTCCGTATGCCACCACCTTTTTCGCTTTCGCGCCGAGATATTTCATCACGGAGTTCTGACTGACAAATACACCGATCGCACCCGCAATGAAAAAGGCCGGAATCAGGCAAAGAATAACATGCTCGCGAGCATACCATTTCACCAAATGCAATGCTTCCATAATCGCGCTGTCGAATCTACCGATTCCTACCGGAAGATAGAATGCAAGCGCAAACGCCCCAACGATCAGCGCGAGTTTTTTCCATTCGGATTTCCAGTTCATATGAGTCCTTTGGCGAATACGCCAATTATAAATAAATCGATGATATTGCTGATGATCTTCATCATCGTTTAATCACCGCTTCGACACAATCCATAAAGCGAATGAGGCATGGGACTTTTAACCGATAAAAAACATTTTGCCCGCGTCGTTCGCTTTCGACTATACCAGCTTCTTTGAGGACTGCGAGGTGCTTCGAAATAGTTGAAAAATCCGCGTCGACAAGCTCCACGAGTTTGCAGACGCAGCACTCGCCCTCGCTCAGCTTCTCGACCATCGCAAGCCTCGATGGATGCCCCAAAGCTTTGAAGATGTGGGCTTTAGCTTCGATAATTTTCATATCCATATTATGACCTCTTTCTTATTTGGCAAAAATACCAAATAAACCTTAAAAGTCAACTATTTAAACAAATAAAATTGTGACCGGATTATTTAATTTGGTGAGTTCTTAAGAACAAATTTTTGCTTGCAATCTGCTACGGATAATTTAGGTTCCGGCGTCTATCTCGTCTGCAGTATCGTTGGCAGCGAATCGGTTACGAAGCGAGTTATGTATCTGAAATGAAGGGTTAATATTCACGGAAGTAGTGGCAGATCTCAAACCTGCTATAAGGAATGGGCGGACACATAGGGATATATCCCGGTCGGCACTGGCCGGCGGCGGACAACGGGCTATATATTCAGAATCTCATCGTCCTTTTTCTCTTTAAGTTTATCGATCTTATCGGAATATTCGTCGGTTAGTTTCTGGACATCGTCGCTTCCGCACTTGGCTTCGTCTTCTGGAATATCGCCGTTTTTCTGCGCCTTCTTGATATGATCGATAGCGTCGCGCCGGATGTTTCGTGTCGATATTTTGCCCTCCTCGGCGATCTTCGCGGCGACCTTCGATAGGTCCTTTCTGCGTTCCTCCGTAAGTGCCGGAATTGCAATGCGAACCACGTTGCCGTCGGATTGCGGCGGAAGATTCAAACCGGATGAGTTAATCGCCTTCACGAGCGGATCGATGGCATTCTTGTCCCATGGCTGAATAACGATGAGCCTCGCCTCTGGAACAGCGATCGAGGCCACCTGATTTATCGGAACCTCGGTGCCGTAATAATCGACCTTGATGCCGTCGAGAAGAGCCGCCGAAGCCTTGCCGGTGCGAAGTTTGGACAATTCCTTTGCGATAGCCTCGACTGCTTTTATCATCCGGTCTTCCGTTTCGAGCAGAATACCATCTAACATCTAATCCTCCTTATTATATCGAACGATGGTTCCTATTTTTTTGCCGGTGAGAACCTTCGCGAGATTTCCCTTTATGCCGAGATTGAAAACGATAATCGGTATTTTATTCTCAGCGCAAAGCGTGATTGCGGTGTGATCCATAACCCTGAGATTCTTTTCGAGGACTTCCATATAGGCGATTTCGTCGAACATGACGGCATTTTTGTTCTTAACCGGGTCGCTGTCGAAAACCCCATCGACCTTGGTGCCTTTTAACACGACCTGCGCGCCGATCTCCACCGCACGCAACGCCGCCGCAGTGTCCGTCGTGAAATATGGGTTTCCCGTGCCACCCGCGAGGACGATGACGCGCCCCTTCTCGAGATGGTGAATTGCGCGCCTTCGAATATATGGTTCGGCGATCTGATCCATCTTGATCGCCGTCATAACGCGCGTGTGAAGCCCCTTTTTTTCGAGGACGACCTGCATTGCGAGGGCGTTGATAGTGGTCGCGAGCATTCCCATATAATCGCCCGCCGCGCGATCGACACCGAGCTTGGTCCCCGAAAGACCGCGAAATATATTCCCACCGCCAACGACGAGACCGATCTCCGCGCCGATCTCCTTCGCCTCGACAATCTCATCGGCGATCTCGGAGATCCTTTCCGGGTCGATTCCATAACCGTGTTTGCCCTGAAGTCCCTCGCCGGAGATTTTTAAAAGCACAAGCTTATATTTCAGTTCTTTCACCATAAAAAAAAGATCGGGAATTATTCCCCGATCTTGAAACGAACGAAGTTGCCGATCTGGATATTTTCTCCAAGTTTGCCTATAAGCTCCTTCGATAGCTGCTCGATAGTTTTGTCCGTCTCCTTGATGAACTTTTGCCTGAGCAGCACGACCTGATCGTAATACTTGTCGAGCTTGCCCTGAACTATCTTTTCCACCACTTTTTCCGGCTTGCCGGTGGCTTTTGCCTGATCCTTAAAAATCTCGATCTCCTTCTCCACGAGATTCTTATCTAGATCATCAACCCTAACGGCCAATGGGTCCTCGGAAGCAATTTGCATCGCAACGTCGTTGCAGAAATCCAGGAAATCGCCGGTGCGCGCTACGAAATCGGTTTCGCAAAGAATTTCGACCAACACGCCGAGTTTGGCCCCGGGATGGATGTATGAATGCACCCTTCCGTCGGTGGCGACGCGCCCGATCTTCTTCGCAGCTTTGGCTATTCCTGACTTGCGAAGGTGATCGACCGATTTTTCCATATCCCCATCGCATTCGACGAGAGCCTTTTTACAGTCCATCATGCCCGCGCCGGTCATCTTGCGAAGCTGTTGCACGGATTTTGCATCTATCATTATTAACCCCTTTCGGCGATTGCTCACGCTGATATCGTTCGTATTTCAGGTTGCTATTTCTCTTTGGGTTTATCTTTATCCGAAGATGAATTCTCGGCCTCGGCGGCGTGGGATTCATCGTCTATCCTTTTGAGAAGCTGGCTTCCGGACATCCCATCGCGGACGGCGTCGGCGATAGCACCGGCGATCAACTTGATCGATTTGATCGCATCGTCGTTCGCAGGGATCGAATAATCAACCATATTCGGGTCGGTGTTCGTGTCGCATATAGCGATGATCGGGATATGCAGTTTTTTTGCCTCGCGAATGGGTATCTCTTCTTTCTTCGCATCCACGATAAACATAAGGTTCGGGGTCCGTTCCATGTCGCGGACGCCGTTCAAAACCTTTTCTAACCGTCCATGATCCTTTTCGAGTTCAAGGACTTCCTTCTTTGTAAGTTGATCGAACGTCCCGTTCTCGCGGTTCCTTTCGATCTCCTTCATCCTATCGACCGAGCTGCGGATCGTTCTGAAATTGGTAAGCATTCCGCCGAGCCAACGCTCGGAGACGTAGAACATTCCGCACCTTTCGGCCTCTTCTCTGATAATGTCCTTTGCCTGCTTTTTCGTCCCTACGAAAAGAACCGATCCGCCGTTAGCGACGGTTCTGCGGGTGACTTCATACGCCTCGAGAATGCCGTAAAGCGTCTTCTTAAGGTCGATCAGGTGGATTCCCGCCCTTTCGCCGAAGATATATGGTGCCATCTTCGGGTGCCAACGGGATGTTTGATGTCCGAAATGTGCACCTGCTTCGAGCAGGTCTTCTAGAGTAACATTAGGCAGCATCTAAGCTCCTTTTCTGGGGTTAAACGATAGCCGAGAGAAAGCTTTTTCCGGCACCCAGATTTTGGGACCCCTCCGGTAGCTCCCGACCTATTGAACATCGAATATCTTTAACGTTTCGAGAACTGGAAGCGCTTACGCGCTTTCGGTCTTCCGTATTTTTTGCGCTCGACTTTGCGCGAATCGCGCATGAGGAAACCGGCCCTTTTAAGCGGTATCCTCAGCTCCGGATCGAATTTCACCAATGCTCTGGCTATACCGAGGCGAATAGCTCCGGCCTGCCCACGAATGCCGCCGCCTTTTGTGAGCACCTCGAATTTCACGCTGTCCTCCATATTGACCTTGCGTAAAGGCTCGAGCATATGGATAACCAGGTCCTCGCGGCAGAAGAATTCCATCGGCGACTTGCCGTTGACGGATTGGGATTTCTCCGATTCAGGCTTTATCCAGACACGCGCTATGGCTTCCTTGCGTTTGCCTGTAGCGTATATTCCGTTCTTCAATATCGCTCCTTTATCTTAGCCTATTTTAAGCTCTTTTGGTTGCTGTGCAATATGCGGATGCTCGGGGCCGGAATAGACGTGAAGCTTTTTGAAAAGCCGACGACCGAGCCTGTTTTTTGGAAGCATACCTTTAACGGCGTGTTCGACAATGCGCTCAGGATGTTTGGCCAGAACCTCGCTCCATTTGATCTGTCGCTGGCCTCCCTGATATCCGCTGTATCTCTTATGAACATTGTCCTCGAGCTTGTTGCCGGTGACCCGAATCTTCTCGGCATTGATGACGATTACATGATCGCCTGTATCGAGATGCGGGGTATATATCGGTTTTTCCTTGCCCCGTATTATTCCGGCAACCCTGCTGGCCATACGTCCGAGAATCATGCCCTCGGCATCTACAACCCACCATTTATGTTCTATTTCGTTCTTTTTCGGTGTAAGTGATTTCATCATATCGACCTTTCTAATATCACCTATTATGAACTAAGCGTTAATTAAACTACGCGCAAATATTCGTTTATATTATTAAATAATTGCGAGAAATCAAGTGTAAAATCGTGTAATACGATAAAACTCTTTGATTATTTTTGGTAGAGACGCCTCGATAGATGCTATCTGTCGAGGAAAACCCAATCCAGACCGGCACGCCATGTCCATTTCGGAAGCCCGTATCCCTGCGTCGTCCACGATGGCTCCAGGACATAATCGTCGTTTTCCCAACTGCCGTCTTTTTTCGTCATAGCATATTCTGCCGAAGCGAAAAGGCTGAATGTGAAATATGTTAAACGGATATCCGCACGGAATATCCCCACCGGATCGAGATTGTCGTCGGAAGAAAAATCCTTCAGCCCGAAAAGCCCCTCTCCTTCCAACCGGAAAAAGAGACTCCCATCGCCATCGAAATACTCGCGTGTTTCCTCGGTAAATGCCAATATCCGATGCTCTGGAACCCCGTAAAGCTTTGCGTTGGCTCTGGAATCTATATAGTTGTAACCGTAGAGAATGCCGAATTTAAAAAGGGTATCCGGCTCGTATTCGAGATTAACTTGAATGGGAATTTTCTGAAGCTCGTCTCCAAATCCGGAGGTAATCCAGCTCACACGGAGTGTGTCTTCTGCTGAGGTATCGATAGCGAACGTCCAATAAAACGGATCGGCGGTTTTTGTGTATTGGGCCGAAATGGATGCGTGAAGGCCGTTTGGATTACTCCAATAAAATCCTCCTTCGGCCCCGAGAATCTCCGAAACCCACATCGAATCGACCGGATGGATGTCGAATATTCCCGGTTCGAGGTCGATCGAGCCTTCGAGCGAATCTGCATAAGGATAAACATCCCAACGGGATGGCGGGCGAAATTCGCTTATCGTCGGCGAGCGGTCATATCGATATCCGTTAACAAAGAAATATAGATTCTCGTCCGCCGTGCCCTTGAGACCGATGGTGGGGGAGATGCGCACTTCGTCGAAAATATCCAACTCGGCGCGGCAACCCAACATGGCAGCCATCGAATTGACGAATGGAATCTCGATCTGTGCGGAGCCGAAATAGTCGTTGTAAGCCTCCTCGCCGAAAATGTCGTGATCGAGATCGAACGAGCGCGCTCCGGCGGACAGATCGAGATCGGCGAACCATATCCGTTTGATCTTTGCGGAAATCGTTCCGGCATCGACATTAAGAACGTCGTGCGATGGAGTATTATTATAGTAAGGATTGCCGTCGTCCTCTCGGATATAATCCTGATGCGTGAATTTTAGCGAAAGATCGGCACCCGGAAGTCTATATCGGAGCTTCCCGTGTATGAGCCGCGAATCGTCGTCGAGACTGCCGGGAATCGGGGTCGATCCGTCCGGCATTATCGGTCGAATCGGGTCCTCGTTGCCCTCGTGCCGAAAACCGAAGAATCGAAATTCCAAACCGCCATATCCGGCCCACGCGACAGCGGAATAATCGCGATTCTTGAAATCCCCCTCGCCGCGATGGTTTTTGCATTTTAATTCCGCCCCCGATATGCCTATACCGTTTTTCTTTCCGAGCCTTTTTATGAAAATCCCCGATATGCTTTGTCGGCTATCTTCGCCCCAATGTGCGGTTGTCTTGGTGTAATCATATTCAAAGGGTTTTTCCAGAATCGAGATATCGATCTCCGGCGAAAGCGCTCTGCCTCCGTTTTGAACACCGAATAGCGGCGACCGAATATCGAAACCGGCAATCGTTTCTATCGGGAAAAAGGAGATATCGGAAAGCCCGTCGTGGGCGAAGAAAAGCCTTTCGCCCTCGAAATAAACGGTTGGCGGAAGCGAAAGAAATCGAATATGCGGTGTCCATCCGGATCGCGAAACCATCTCGGAAAGCTCGGCGGTGGGCAATGATAGCATTTCTGCTTCACTGACCTCGATGATCTGCTCGAAAGGGTAATCGACAGAATCCATCGATTGGATGTAATCGCTTATACCCGGAACTTCGGTGACAGAGCTTCCCGCATCAAAATCATCGACCTGAGCGATGGTCGCCGAAGAAATTGCGATGAGAAGCGCAACAGAAAATACTACACTGCTAAAGCGGTCGGACATTGCCTCTCCTTCTATCTGGACATCCAGCGCATTACGAGGATAGTGAATAAGGTCAAAAGACCTATGATCGCGAAAACAGGCCAATTATCGAGCAATCTCGGATAGCTCGACCTGTTCGGCGATGAAAAACGGACGTGTTTCTCATTCTCGTCGTTATCCGTTTCGGGTGCCGGTGGCTCGACGTTGAACTCTCGAAGCTTGAATTCCCTTATAAGTTTTCTTTTTCCAAACATAATTCAATCATCTAAACCGTGGTTTTCTATAAGTTAATCCCAATTTGTTTTGAAGCAAGACGATATTTCGATTTGTTGTGTCGGCTCCCGCACAAGTCCCAAGACCTTCAGGGCAGTATGGCCGTTGGTCGCGGGGCACTTTTACCTACGATTCGTATGTATTTTGCAATTTTGCTTTTACCCATTACCAAAATCATATGTTGTTTCGGGTATGTCAAGGAAAAGATTAACTTTTTTTAAAAGGGTGATTGGCATGGCTGCCGATGTGCCCTCTTAGGCGTGTTATTATGCCAAAATCTATTTTGTTGTCGGACATGAAGATTGAAAACAGGCCCGATTCTTGCGTGCTGTTTTCGATATGGATAATATCGCTCACACCCTAACCGGCCTGGTCGTTCGAGATGCCGCCCCGAAAAGGCTCTTCGGCAGCAAGGCTTTTCTTTGGGCGAGCCTTCTCATTGCAAACGCTCCGGACATCGATATCTGCCTGATGCCGTTCGGGATGGCGACCTATCTCAAATATCATCGAGGAATAACACATTCTCTGTTCTCGGTGCCGATATGGGGGCTTATCGGCGCGATTTTGGCGCTATATTTGTCAAGGAAAAAACTGCCGTTCTTGCTGTCATGGTTATGGCTTTCGATAATTGTAATTTTGCACATCGCGGTGGACTGGATAACCACATACGGCACAGAGCTTTTCGCCCCGTTTTCACACATAACCTACTCGGCAAACCTTTTCCCGATATTCGATCCGTGGTTTATTTTGATACTATCATTAACTTCGATAGCTGTAAGTCGCATTAAAAGATTCAGCCGCAAAATCGTTATCTTCATCGGAATAATCGCAATGCTGTTTTATTCCGGGACGAGGGTCTATTGCAAATATAGCTCGGAACATCTCGTCGATTCGCGTTTCGGCCCTGTCGCGGAAATTTTCAGCTTTCCGAATATCGAGAATATCGGGGCATGGCTTAATCCGACAAAATTCAGAATCGTGACGGTCTCCGGCGAGATGGCTTCGAGCTACGATGTTTCGCCTCTCACCGGCAGAACAGATTTCCAACGCACTACCTATATCTTTTCAAAGGGGGATGAATTCTGGGAAGAGGTCGATTCTTATGAGCTTGGGCGTGTTTTTGTCGAGCGAAGCAGTCTTCCGATAATCGATGTTGGAGATGATTTCCTTGCGCTTTCGGATCTGCGATATTCAGCAACCGCTGGACAAAACGGCGGTTTGACATTATATTTTGAAATGAACGACGGCAGGATCTCCGGGCCGCCATCGTTCGATAAACCTCATTTAAGAAAAACGATGCAATAATGCAGGATAAAATGAAAATAGTTTTATTATCGCTGATTATTGCGATTTTCGGATCGAGTTCTTTGGGC
>CAYNTG010000067.1:0-12831 GCA_964400105.1 uncultured bacterium | reverse complement strand
ACGATGTAATCTATCGTATCGTCGAGGGCGATGCGCTCCCAATGGTCGCGCGAGGTCGGCGAGATGACGGTCGCTATCGTCGAATCGGGCGTGAAAATCTCCAGCGGAACCGGATTCGTGAAAAGGGTGCACGACGGCGCGGTCTGCGCCTGCCGAAGATTGACGTCTATCCACCAGCCGGTCGAGTCGTGGCGAACATATCGGTCGTAAAGATAATCCGGATAGCCCTGTCCGTAAATCCACTGATCGAGATACCATCCCCAATCGCCCGAAGTGAAATCGTCGAGCGCAAGCCGCATCGAGTCGGTCGTGACGGTCAGGTATTTGAAGCGCTCGAAATAGTATGGTAAAAATGCGAAGAAATCGTCGTCGCCGAGCATCCATCGAAGCATGTGCCACCAGCAAGCGCCCTTGTTGTAAGGGATCGGCGAAAGATAGCTCGCAGGGTCGAAAACTGGGAAATCGCCGTTCGATGCCGCCCAACTCTTATAATACGATTCCTCATTACTCATATATGCCCTCGCCTGAAATGAGCCATCGGTGTGTTCGACCCAGAGCACCTCGGAATAGACCGCGATCCCCTCGTTGAGCCAGAAATCCTCCCATCGCGCGATCCCGATACAGTCGCCGAACCATTGGTGCGCAAGCTCATGCGCGACAACCTTCTCGTATGTCCGCGATCCCGTGATGAGGAGGTCGCCGATCTGCGGGAGCATCTGATGCTCCATTCCACCAGCTCCGCCCCAAACATCCATCGGCACCGCGACGCAGCCGACCGATGGAAAGGGATAATCTCCGAAAAGGGAATCCCAAAGCTCGATCATCTGTGGAATGCGGGCGAAATCGTATTCCGTCTGGGAAAGCCGCGATGGATACGCGAACGATTTCACCTGCAGCGAATCGAGCGTCGTGTCGATTATCTCGGCATATGGCCCGGCGGCAAAGCTGATATTGTAGGTGCATACCGGATCGTCGAAGCGGAATGTCCACTCGATGTGGTCGGTGTGAATCGTCGAAGCGACGGAGTCGATGAAAGCGCCACCGCTGGCGACGATCATCCCATCCGGCGCGACGATCTTCATCGTGCATTTCGCCCTGTCCGCCGGATGATCGATACAGGGGAAAGCGTATCTGGCGAGCGATGGCCAGAAGAGCGTATAGACCCAGTATTCGCCGCCGCCCGGATCGCGATAAAATCCGTTGCCGTAGGATGTTCGGTCCCCCTCGACTCGAAGTCGAACGATGTCGCCTATCGACAGGGGGCCAAGCTCCACGGTCAAAAGCGTTTCGACATGTTCGGCATAGACAAATTCCAGGCTATCGGTAGAATCGGGATAAATATATGCAGTCACACACGGAAACTCCGTTCCGACGAGATCGAAATAATAGATCGAATCCCTATCGACGAGATTCACGAACTCGATCTCCGCGTTCCAGATAAATCCGGAATCGTCGTCATTGAATATGAATTCGAGATTATAATTAAGGACATCGATCTGGCCGAGGTCGAAAGCTGGCGAAGGCTCCGGCGTATCGGTGATGTCCATGAATTCCAAAGGTGCGGCGAAAACGGAAAATGAAAGAAATAGGATAGCAAGATACTTCATCATAGCTCCTTTTATGTTGTGTATTTAAGTATATATAATATAATATATCGAGTCAACCGATTAACCGGTTGACCTCAGCCAAATAGTATGTATTTTAAATAAATGGAATTTTTAATCCCGGAGGAACGATGAGAGCTGCGATATTATTGGGACTTCTTTTGGCGATTGCCGGATCGATAGCGGCGCAGCAGTTTATGTTCGGCGGCAGCGGAGGAGACGTGCTTGCCGAGACGCCTATCTACGAGATTCCTGCAGATATGACATTTCAGGAATACCGCGATGCCAACCGCCGAATCTCGGTCGGGCTGATGCTAATGTCCATTCCGGTGCCGGGGATGCTTCATTTTTATGCCGACGACGACACAAAGGGATGGATATGTGTCGGTGCTGCGGGTTTGGGGCTTGCATCGATAGCTACCGGAGCGCTTTTGGCCGGCGATGAAGAATGGCCAAAAAGCGATTACGAGATCGTCGAGATCGATGGCAACCGCTACGAGAAAATCCCGCGTATCATGGAGGGCGACCAGATCGATTATGAGCTTTACCGTATCAAAAAAAGTGCTGAGTTGGAAACCGGCGTGGCGGTTCTTATAGGATTCGGCGCAGCACTGATCGCGGGCGAGCTTATATACGACTGGATCGACGGAATCTCGACTATCGAGAGGAAACGCGATGCTGTCAGGTTTAAGTATGGCGTCGGCGCTCGAAACGCATCGATCGAACCGGCGGTCGGCACGGACGGCGCTTTTGGAATGGCGTTAAAAATCGAATGAGGCGCTTTTTATTAGCTTCGATATTCGCGATACTTACGATAACTGCGACGATCTACGCATTCGACAGGAGCATCGAAGTCGATATCGGCGGTTTCGACGGGCTGCGATTCGAGATCGAGGCTGAGGTCGAGGAACCTCAAGGCGCTTTCGAGTGGATCGAATTGCGACCGCGATATGCACTGCTCGGCATCGGGCAGATCCGCGATTACGGCGAGGACGGCCTTTACTATAATATTATTCCGATGGCGACGGCGGGCGGCATCGATCTGGCCGGCGGTCTCGTCGGACTGGATTTGGCGGTTGGTTTGCATCTCAGCGAGATTCGGGATAACTATCGATTTCACGACCTAATAATCGGCCTTAAATTCTCGTCGAATTATACTTTCTGGCTCGAACGCGAATATATCGGTGCAGAATTTACTATTGCGATGGGCAACGGTTTTGTGGCAGGATGGGGGGAAATCGTGAGTAATCCATGGGACAATCTGACCATCGGCGCGGGAATGCATTACGACGGCGAGCTCGATCACTGGGGAGAACCTCTTCCGTTCCAGGACGAACAAAGCTGGCCAGACCGCTGGAATAACGGCTTAAACTATTACCTGACAATCGGTTATATATTCGACATCTAATCCTTGACGCTCAATCGACACGCATGGTCGGATCGAGTGTTTCGTTTTTCGGCGGGCGATCTTCGCGGTCGGCGATCTCGATAAATTCATCGAGATCGAACCGCTTTTTAAGATATACTTTAATAATTTTTATCAAAATCGCCCGCGAAGTAGGAATCAAAAGAAGCAAACCGGCAAAATCCGTAACAACGCCGGGAGTCAGCAAAAACGCCCCGCCTATAAGAATGGCGACTCCCTCGATAATCGTGCTTCCGGGAAATGATCCCGAAGAAAGCTCCGACTTGAATCTTCGCCATGTCTCGAATCCCTGCCACTTTAAAAGAATGCTCCCGGCAACCCCGGTCACGAGAACGATTCCTATCGTCGGCCAAACACCGATATGACGACCGATCGTTATCAGCAATGCAAGCTCGCCAATAGGCACGAGCGTAAAAAGTATTAGCAGTCGAATAAACATGTCGCTCCCAATATAATCGAAATCGCCATGTAATGAAAGGAAATTTAGTTTTTGCTTAAAATCCTGTTAAGCGATTTTCGCTTTGATTTATCCGTCCGTAAGACCGGCTGGCGCGAGAGCGGCCGGGCGCCGGGATGGGAATGCGTGCGTGCGATATATATTAATAAATTATTCCTTATGAGCACAAAGCACGGAGCGTGCCAGCCGGATTTGCCGCAAAAAAATTGATATTTCAACCCATCCCCCGCGGTTGTCACGGTTTTTGCTACGGCCATTAAGGAATAATTGAATATGATAATTTCGGCCGCAAAAACCCCTACCCATCCCAACCCACTTCCCGCGCCAACCTTCCCTCTTCATCTCGACTTCGATATAATTGTATCGGGACAGTCTCACATAGGCTGACCTTGACAAAACGCTTTCATTCGTTAAATTCATTGCGTATCCGTTTTTTAGGAGGTAATAAAATTGCTGTGGGCATTTTTCTGTATTATATCGGTTTTTATAGCGACTGCTGTTTCCGAGCCGTCCGCCCCTGATGGTTTCTGGCTCGACGCCAAATGGCTCCAAGATGGAGAAATACTTCTAACGGGCGCGAACTATCGCGGTCTTTATATCTGGAGCGAATCGGGTCTAGATACGATTTCTACCGATTGGAAGGCTGGATATCGCCCTGCAATTTCGACCGACGGAAAAGTTACATTCACCGGATATGCCGAAACAGACGGCGAGGGCGTCGTTCATCTTTACAATTTCTCGCAGCGCAAATCAAGTCCGATCTACAACGGATACCATCCAGGGCCGCCGGTCTTCACTCCGGGCGGCGATATCGCCTTCTCGGACGGTGAGGAGATATTTATATATTCCGTCGATGGTGAACTAATCGATAAATTACCCGGCGGCGCTTATCTTATAGCCGCTCTGGAAAATGGCTTTTTCTGGTGCGACCGCGACGGTCGGGCGTTTCGCATGGACGGAACAACAGGCGACATTTTGCCTGTTGCGCTCGATTTTCAAATTAAAAGCGAGAAATATATATTTGCGCCGAAGGCCTCGACGGACGGAAGATTTATCGTTGCGGAGGAGCTTGGCGGCTCGATGATATTATTCGATACACGCGATCTTTCCGTTCGACACCTCCCTATCGGAGATACGCCGCGTTTCGTGGATAATCCATTCGGCATAATGTTCATGAGGCTACTCGACAACGGCACGGAAATCATAGATAACAATTTATATTTCTTTCATTTGGATGAAGAACATTTCGGCGAAATTTTCGAGGTTTTCAAATCGAACCCGCCCGATATGATTATTATTAATGCGGACTATTCCCCCAAATTCGGCCTTTTGGTCGTTAGTCGCGATGGACGAGTTTTTCGAAAAGAACTCGATATCAAAGATTTTAAATGAAATATACGATTTTGATATTGTTGTTCGTCTTCGCGGCAATAGCTGCGGATGTTATTCTCGATCCCGGCCACGGCGGCAGCGATACGGGGGCATCGGGGCCGTCATATACCGAAAAAGCCGCCAATCTCGATGTGGCGTATCACGCAAAATCATATCTCGAATCGGCCGGCGTTGCGGTCGGCATGACACGCACCACAGATATCCATGTCTCGCTCTCCGATCGCTGCAGCATAGCCAATTCCGGCGGCTGGGAGCGTTTCATGTCGATTCACGAAAACGCATTCGACGGCGCAACTCAGGGGCAAGAGACATTCTGTTACGGCAGCGGCAGCGCAAACAGTTTTAACCTGCGCAACCTCGTGCATCCCGAGCTTTTATGGGCACACGGTTATCACGATCGCGGCACGAAAACGGCGAGCTATTACGTTCTGCTGAACACCACGATGCCATCGATCCTCGGCGAGGGGTCATTTATCGATTATAATGTCGATTGGGACGAATCCCGGCGATATGCCACCAACTGGAACGATCACGAGGGGCGGCAAGGGTATGCGTATGCGAAGGGATATTGCAACCACCGGGGAATTGCGCCGCCGACATATATCTACGGGCCTGCGGATTCCATAATCGTCGATAACGGCGATCCGGAATTCAGATCCGGCGGGCCGTGGAACAGCGGCACCTATTCCGGTGGATGGAACGGCGATTATCTTTGGTGCGATGCCACCGATTCTATCGAAAACTGGGCACACTGGTCGCCATATATCGAAGATTCCGGCGAATACTCCGTCTATATGTGGTGGCTTTATGGAACTAACCGCTGCGACAGCGTTTTTGTGTGTGTTTTCGGCGTTTCCAACGACTCGTTTTTTGTTTCGCAGAAGAGCGGCGGTTCAGCGTGGCATTATCTCGGTAATTTCGATTTTAGCGCCGGTTCCGGCGGCTATGTCAACATTGGAGATCGTTACGCGACTGGCGGCGATGTAGTTATCGCGGACGCTGTTCTATGGATATACAACGGACCTCTCGGTATTTCTGCCGCCCAAAATATACCAAATAGCCCAGAATTAAAGTCATATCCAAATCCATTTAATAACACTGTTCATATCTATATTCATTCCATTTATAACGGTATTTGCGAATTAAATATATATGATATTTGCGGTCGTTTGGTCGAATCGTTACAATTACCGAAGAATTCAAATAGTTTTTCTTGGATACCAAAACCCGATGTTTCTTCCGGTGTATATATGATCGAAGCTTCATATAACGATAAGAAATATATATCTAAGATCGTTTATATGGAGTAGTTTTTATAAATCATAACCGATTCCATTATTTATGTTGTTTTAATGTTTCTATTTAGATTTAAGTAAAATGAAAAAAATACATATATTGATAATAATATCCCTATTATCATTAATACTGAGCGTTGTATATATTCAGTGTCTCGGCGACGATACATTTATCTATATGCGTTTGA
The DNA here is from genome assembly GCA_964400105.1 of uncultured bacterium. Taxonomy (GTDB): domain Bacteria; phylum UBP14; class UBA6098; order UBA6098; family UBA6098; genus CAYNTG01. The sequence continues at coordinate 6,469 of CAYNTG010000067.1, read as the reverse complement.
TAAAAAATTTTATAAAAAGCGGCATCGTCGAGTATAATCCGGGCGAACCTTCTTTTATAATGACCAGTGTAACATGGTTTTATGCGTGGACCTGGCTAACAAGGGTTTTCAGGGACATAGATATTGCTCGATATATCCTTTCTTTTATTTCGCATATTCTCGCATGTTTCTCTTTATGGCTAATTGCCCGTAAATATATAAAAAGTGAACTAATCTTTATGCTTTTTATTGGAGTAGTATTCCTCGACCCGTTTTATCTGAGGTGGTTATGGGCAGGCTGGGAGCTATCGTGGAAGGTTTCTATCGCGGCGTTTTTTATATATTCATTACTAACATTACATAATAAGTGTCGCCTTACGCATTATATTTTGTGTGGAATATTGGCCGGTTTTGCTTTTCTCACGCGGCCAGAGATGGCCGTTCTCGGTGTTCTCGGCATAATATTTATTCTAATTAAATTCCCAAATAGAATAAAACATATTATCGGATATTTATTGGGTCTTTTTATAATAGTATCGCCATGGATGATTTATGCTCATAAGCATTTCGGCTGTCTCTTTCCTCAGACGGTTTTATCGAAATCCGGCGGTATTTTGACGCCGCATTATTTGACTGAATATTTCCCAAAATTCCTGAAAATAGCGCTCATTCCACAATTAGCTATATATATCTTTATATTATTCTTACTATATACTACATTCAAAGCGGGACATTTAAAAAATGTTATCTCTAATTTAATAAAATTCATCCATCAAAAAAGCGAATTTCTGGACTTTACATTGATTTTTATATGGTCGATGGCGATTTTCGGTTATTTGATAACAGGAACATATATATCTTCGATATACCTCAATCTATTTACGCCATTTATTGCATTATTTTTATGTATATTAATTGAAAAATCGTTTCAGTCGAATCTATATAATATATCTAATAAGATAAAAATCGTATTTATTATTCTAATCATTCTCGTATCTGTCGGAATACAGACTAAAATCTATTATCGTTTCTCGATTTTCAACGATCGTTTTCGCGATGGCGAGGACACTAATTTTATAGAGTTCGCCCATGAGATTAAAGAATACACACAACCTGGAGATACTATCTGTGTATGGGAACTTGGGGTTGTAGGATATTATTGCGATAGATATATATTAGATTTCAACGGAATCGCCACTCCGGAAATTACAGAATACAAGATAAAATATGGCGGCGACCATATATCAAAATATTTTGCCGATAAAAACATAATACCCAAGTATATCGTCAATTACTCCCCTAAAGGTCAAGATTCCAATAAGGATACTCTCACTGTGGAATTTTGGGGAAATTCCTATGCTCCTTTGTTTGCTAAAAAAGTCCGGCGAATCGCCGGTCGCTCACCCTGGGGATATTACGATCTGTATATATTATACAAATTGATAGAACCATCCACGTATGTGGAAATCGATACTACTTGACGAATGTATAATCCGCCTTTCATATAATTACATTTAATATTATGCATCTTCTGTTGAATTATTTAGCGAGGTCGCTAGCCTTTCGAGGACCTCTGGATAAAGCTCGTGTTCGATCTCGAGAACGCGCGCCTGAAGGCTTTGCGGTGTATCGTTCGGAAGAACCGGCGCCTCTCTCGTGGCGATTGTCGAACCCTCGTCGTAACCTTTGGTGACGTGATGGACGGTAACGCATGTCGTCTTCCTTTCGGCGGCGAGAACGGCCTCGTGGACGTGGATTCCGAACATCCCCTTTCCACCAAATTCCGGCAGCGGTCCAGGATGAATATTGACGATCCGGCCGTGAAACTCCTCTATCACCTCCGGCGGAATCATCCTGAGATATCCCGCGAGCGCGATGAAATTCGCGCCGTGTAATGAAAGCGTTCCGAGGAATTTTTCGATAAATCTATCGCGCGAATCAAAATCAGCTCTGCTGATTATCGCAGTGGGGATTCCCTCCCGGCGCGCCCTTTCGAGACCGAATGCATCGGAAATATTGGATAAAACGAGCACGATTTTGGCATCCAATTTTCCCGAATTCACCGCGTCGATTATCGCCTGAAGGTTCGTCCCACCTCCGGATATGAAAACCGCGAGTTTCATCCGTTTATTCATCGCTTTCCCCTCCATTTTCGAATACGATTTCGCCACCGATTATCGTGGCCTCGATAGATATATTCTCTCTTTTGTCGAGATCGCCGCTCACAACGACGAAATCCGCCGATTTGCCGATCTGGATGCTTCCCCGGTCATCGAACAGCATCTCGGACCGAGCCGCCATCGATGAAAACATTGCGATCCCCTCGGAAAGCGAGACTCGCTGTGCCGGATTTGGATGGTTGACCGCCGCGAAAACGCCGTCGAGCGGGTCGATGGGCGTGATATAGCTGTCCGAACTTCCGGCGATTATCACTCCGGCATCGATCAAATCGCGGAATCGATTCGTCTGTCGCCATCTTTCGCCGAGCCGCCTCGAATAGAGTCCATCCGGCCCGCCCCAAAGTTTTTCGAAGACCGGTTGCATCGCGAGCGAGATTTTCATACGTGCGATTCTTTCGATCTGGTCATCCCGAAGAAGCTCGGCGTGCTCGATCCGCGGGTTCTGTGGACGATCATCGGATTCGAGGGCCTCGATAGAGTTCAAAACCATATCGACTGCGGCATCGCCTATCGCGTGAACGGCTGGTAAAAACCGCAGTTTTGACGCCTCGGCGAACCAGCGATTCAAATCTGCCTGCGAGATCTCCGCCGTGCCACGGCAACCGGGCCTATCGGCATAATCCTTCGATAAAAGCGCGCTGTGGCTTCCGAACGAGCCGTCGGCCATCGGCATGCAACCACCGACTTTTGACAGGCCTAAATTTGACGCTTCGGAGGGGTCGAGCGTTTCGAGTCGCGGGATCACGTTGACCGGAAGTTTCATATCGAGCAAAACGCGCATCCAGCGCACATTCGGGACCAACGCGCCGATATTCGCGCAGCCCATCGATAGGGCGTTTTTCGCCACCGCTTCAGCCGCTTTTCTAAGATCGCATTCGGAGATTCTTCCGAGAGAGAATCTGTCGAGTGCAATATGCGATTTTCCGAAAAAACGGCCATCGACGAGTTCGGAGCTTTCGAGTCCGGGAAGTTTTTCGCCGTAAATGTCTATCGCAGCAGAATTTGCGCAGCTCGAATGGCCATCGACGCGGCGGATAAAGATCGGTTTTTTTTTGGAGATTCGATCCAATTCCGTGCGACCCGGAAGTTCGCCGTCCCGCAATGGGGATAGACCGTAACCGTCTATCTCATCGTGCTTTTCGAGCCAATCCGACATTGCAGAAAAAAGCGAGTCGCCGCTCAAGCCCGCAGCGTCGAAGGAGTTCATCCGAATCCCCGACTGAAAGAAATGGACATGAACATCCCACATCGCCGGAAGCAGTATTTTCCCAGATAAATCGATAGTTCGGCAGTCTTTCGGCGCTTCGATCTCGCGGTCGATGGCCTCGATTCGACCGTTTGAAACGAGCAGATCGATCCCTCTTTCGAATCGTCCTTCGACGAAGGCTTTTTCCGGTTTTAACAATAATATTCTATACATTATTAAAGCGCAAATTACCACCGCTGTTGAATTTTATCGTCAATCTCCGAAGAATTCATAGCGCAGATTGGTTGACAGGTAAAAGGTCGTTATATCGTCATCGTCGATTACGTGCCATTCCGGGGAACAGCTAATCATGACGTCGAAGCGGAGCCGCTCCACTATCCACCAGGCGCAGTAGGCGCTTCCCTCGACGAAAAAGAAATCCGAAAAATAGGCGAATTCGTCCGGCGGATCGTCGGCGTAAATTCGATAGCCCGGCTCGATATTGGCATAAAGCCATACCTGATTATATCGAAGCCAATCTATGCCAAATTCGAGGGAAATCTCGTTAAAATTGTCCGTCTCGACCGCTTCACCGGCGTGGCTAACGAGGAATTTCGGCGCAAATTCGGCATTCAGATAGGAAGAAAACATCCATTCCGCACCGGCGGAGAGCGTAACCTGTTCACGGTTTGGATGCACCTCGTCGGCCCAGTCGTATCGGTATCCCTCGACCGCCAACTTTGGAACGAGCGTCAATTTTCTTGCGAGCGCGATTCGCGGCTCGAACGTGCCATCGATGCGCCAGAAATTGCCATAGAGGTCGCCGCGATTATAAACACGTCGTTCGGCCTCGATATCCGCACGAAGATAATTGACATTCCAGAACTTATCCCATGTAGCATAGAAATTATTGCGGATATAGTTCGCCTCGACCGTATCGGGTGCGAACCTGAATGCGAATTGGTATGCGATGGTCAGCTCATCGGTTCCGAATAGAGGCAATGAAATATCGAATCGCATTTTCGAGAGCGAATAATCATAGGAATAGCTCGATTCGGAAGAGTATGCCTTGTTTTCATATGCGAATTTAGCCGCACTTTTGGTGTTGTCCCATTTTTTTTTGAGTTTCAAAAATCCCGCGCCTTTAAAATATCCGGCAGCCGATTCATCCTCGTATGGCTGGCGCAGGTCGGCGGACAATTGTGTTATCATCGAGAAATCGTTATCCGATTTGACCGTCCATCTCCCCCATGTCCTTCCCCAAAAGCTGGAACTTCCGCCGGACAACATCCAATTTGCCCTGCCCCCCGGCTGTCCATAGGATTTCCCGGCGTTGCCCTCGATGAATATCTTACCCTCGTTCGACGCCGTAATCGTGTCATCCTCGAACAGGACGTATCTTTGCGCAAACTGCGAATAGCCGACTCCGCCACGCAGATTTAGACCCGCGATTGTGGATGAGGTTATGAAGATAAGCAGCGGTATTATAAGTTTTAGCATTTCCGCAAAATTTACTAAGATATTCCCTCCAAGTCAATCGGAATATGTTTTTCCCGTTTGATTTTGTATAAATTTCTATGGAACTTTTTCCTTGACATACGACTAGTAAAAATTTATAATTAGCCGTGTTCTGAAAATGGCGGTATCGTCTAGGGGTTAGGACAGGTGGTTCTCAGCCATCAGACCGGGGTTCGATTCCCCGTACCGCTACCAAAATCATATGTCGGCAATGTTCGGCATGGCCGACAGCAAATGGCTTCTTGCTAACGATTTTTTCGGATTAAGTTAAATTATCGCGGCCCTTCGCAGGCGCTCCTTTCGTTCGCGCTATTGGTGAAAAAGATTTCCGACCAAAAAGCAAATCGTGCCAAAGGCGCGTCGAGCAAGTTGGCTGTCGCCGCTGGCGACCGCTGTCACGATTTTTGCGTTTACTTCGTAAGCGGGAGAAACCCATGCTTCGCACAAAAATCCCCACACTTCCCTTCCCCTCCCCCACGCCAACGCCCCCACAGCATTCTGCATTCTTCATTCTTGGAGATGCAGGCGTGGCCCTCTTACCTTTTACCTTTTACCTATTACGAAAATAACCCGCAAATCCGAGAAATTCGTCCTTTCGCAAATCTGCGAATAAAATCAAGAATATCGATTGATCGGGGGCATTAATCATTGCTATCCTGTTGTGGAATATTGACAAAACTATTTATAGGCCTATCATATTATTGTTGATTATCAAGTTTCATAATGGAGATGAAACATGGGAGAAATAATGAGATATGTTGTTATTTTCCTGGCGATTTTCGCTTTAGCATGTCCTGTATTCGGTTATTTAAGCGTCCACGGCTATGGAGTCGAAGCACGCGTGGGTGATAGCGTTGGCTCTTTCGGTGTCGGAACGTATCCGGGTGGTCAAAGCCTGGATTATAACTTTTTTCATCCCGATTACCCAGATGGCAGTTCGCATTTCATCGTGAAGATCGATTCCACGACATATAGCCATGGAATGGTGACATATAGCGCCGACACCGTTTTATTGCCGTTTAAAAGCGCCGGATATCCACAGATTCTCATAGCTACAAACACAATACAAAACAGATGGGTAATTCCGATGCCGTCCGGTGGAACGGACATGATTCAGATCGACCAGTTTCTCACGCCCGACTCGCTCGGCGATTCGCTCGGTCTTATACGAGTGCGTTATATTATTAACAACTTAACGTCTAACACCCATAATATCGCCCTGGAACATAAATGGGATATTTTGATAAATTCGATGGACGGCCCTCTTATCGCTTGTCCCGGTATGCCTTATTCGGATACTAACATGGTCTTCACTCCGGCCACAATGCCACCTTATTTTCTCGCGGCTTCCGGATTTCTACCAACCAGTCTCATCGGTGTCATGCTTGTCGATAGCTTCGACGCCACCTGCCCGGATTTTTTCGCTTCCGGCAACGAGATGATGCTTATACCGTCCTGCTTTGATGTTAATCCTTCGTTTGCGGGAGGTCCTTATTTTTTAAGTGCGGCTCTTCTTCGCTGGGACGATGTTCCTGTTCCCGCCAGCGGTTTTCTGGAGATAATAACCTACTACGGAATATGGTCCGATTTTACCTCCATCGCGGAG
>CAYNTG010000066.1:3842-13342 GCA_964400105.1 uncultured bacterium | reverse complement strand
CCCGCAGTCGATGCCTGCGTCGCCCGCAGTCGATGCCTGCGTCGCCCGCAGTCGACGCCTGCGTCGCCCGCAGTCGATGCCTGCGTCGCCCGCAGTCGATGCCTGCGTCGCCCGCAGTCGAGGCCCTGCGTCGCCACCGGTCGAGGCCCTGCGGGTTTCCTCGATTCTCTCGGTCACATGCCTCGACCCTACGGTTCCGTCCTCGGGCAATTCCGCCACCCGGCGATGCCGAATATCTCGATGCGGGAGGGCACACAGGCCCTCCCCTACAGAAATCGTAACCGCCGAATTTAACGGATTGGGGTGGACATTCAATCCCAATACTCGAGGGTTTTGGCCACGTCGTTCTCATTAATGGTTGTTCCTAACCCCAGAAAGAAGGCCTTAATGCCCCCTTTTTTCAACTAATTTCTAAATACACACAATATGTTACATAATCCCAAGTCGATAATATCGTTGATTTTTAATCGTGAGTTAGTATAATATTAACAATTGAAAATCCGGTTAATAACATATATTCTGCTTATCTTTGTGATAGCGGCTTTTGCGGAGTATCCTGCGGGATATTTTTATGCTATATTCGATGGCGACACATTTTGTGTGAAGCCTGTTATCACGGATTCTGTGATCGAGTCGGAGTGGTTCGATTATGGTTCCGCATCGCTTCACACTGGGCTTGAGGTGCCATTCGAGAGCCACTATTTCTTTTTTTACAATCCCTTTACAGGGAATATCGGTTTCGTAGCGCAGCACAATATCGACGAGATAGGCACTGCGGACGCTACGTGCAGTCTTTATCTCGACGATCTACCGGATGGTTGCACCCTGGCTATAAGTGACGATCCGGGGGAGTTCCAATTGACGCGATATCCGCAGGGGCAATGGCATTGGTGGTTCAACACCGACGGCGGCGCGTTCTTCATTCCTCGCGACGAATGGCAGTTTAGCTTAAGGGCTTATTATGGCAGCACCGATCCGATCCGGGTGCTGTATTTTCTTTCCGGCGATATTGGCGATGACAGAATATTCCTCGATTCGGTGGTTGTCGGCGAGGAATATTCATTGACTGTCGGGCATGGTTTCCTTCAACTGATTCCGTTACCCGACGACTCGATCTTCATCGATTGCGCACCGTTATTTTCGGACACTACATTCACGGTTTTATTTCGCAATTCAGGCGAAACTATCGACACATTGCACATTTACGGTGCATCGCACACCAATCCGCTTTTCAGCACCGTGAGTTTTTTCCCTTCCGTTATTCCTCCGTCTCACCTCGGCGAGATAGTCGTGAGCTTTGCCGGTGGCGGTCCAGGACTGTATGTCGACACGGTGTGGGCGAATACGAACGAACCATGCGGAACGAACCAGATAATTCTCTATGTGCATGTTTTGCCGCCGGCTATCGGCCATTTGATGGTTCAGGGCACCGGTGAAATCCACCATCTTCGTGTCATCGATTCTATATATGCCGAGAGCGCGGATAACGGTATTGTAATGGTCTCGCTGCCGACCGGCATCGGCGCGGCGGACCTCGTCGATACGTTGGATGCCGGCGCGTCGCCGATATTTATCAGGACGAGATTCGGCATTCGGTCGTGGCGCGACGAGAGCGAATGCGGCCTTCATTGAAGCGCTCTTTAGGCGATCTCGAACCTCGATTCAAAACCGCCAACATTTATTTCCCTTCTGGCCAGAATGATATTAACATAATATGTGTTTTAACGTAAAGATGTTATCGGGTGTTAACTTTTAGTAACAATAATGTTATATTTTTGTAACACGTGTGTTATAGTTATATAACACCGCAGGTTGCTCTGTAATATGGGCATTATGTAAAGTAAATAAACAATATACTTGAAATTCAATTTGAAATAGATAGGATATATTGTTAATAGGAGGTGTTCCCCGAATATTCGATAGTGTTTTTTCGTTTTATATAGAAGGAGTTGCGATGTTTCGTCGTTACGCTATCGTAGTTTTTGCGTTGATTGCAATCGGATTTACACCACTAAACTCTTCCGCGCGCGAATGGACAGTGATGGTCTATATCGCCGCCGACAACAACCTTTCCACATATGTCAATGGCGATGTCGATGAGATGGAATCCGCCGGATCCACGGGGGATGTGGCGATTTTATGCCAGATCGACGGCAAGAGCAGCTATGGCGGTTACGACGATTATCTTGGAAGCGGCTGGGCCACGGTTCGGCGTTACGAGATCGGCTCTGGAAGCTCGTCCAATGGCGAGATCGACGGCGGATTTATCGTCGATCTTGGCGAGCTGAATTCCGAGGACCCGGACGTCCTGCGCGATTTCGCAAATTGGGGGATAGATACCTACCCCGCAAATCGTTATATGCTGGTGTTCTGGAACCACGGCGGCGGATGGGCGCGTCCGGCTCCGTTGGGCGAACCTTTCAAGGCTATCGTATGGGACGATACGGACGGAGGAGGAGGCGGTATCGAGTTTTCCAACGGCGAATACGCGACTATGCTCTCGGAGATCCGAAATCACCTTGGGCGGAGCATAAATATGGTGTGCTTCGATGCCTGTGTTGTGGGGCTTATCGAGACCGAATACGAGACGATGGGTTACGCGGATTATCTCGTTCATTCCGAGGCGAATATTCCAGGCGATGGCTACGACTACGGGTTCCTTCGGTCCCTCATCGCCGATCCGACGATGTCGGAGGAGGAATTGATAGGCGATATTCTTAATAACTACGCGAGCTATTATAGCTCGAACATCACGCTTTCCGGGCTTCGCCTCGATCACGACCATGTCGATTTTCAGATCGCTTTGAACGATTTCGCCCGCCAGCTTATCCTCGCAGGCGGACAACCCAATTCCAGTGTGAGTAGCTCGATCACCGGCGCGCGCGACTTCGGCAGTGATCTCGTCGATATGATCGATTTCGCGATGGAGGTCGATAGCCGCAATATCGGAGGCTCCGGCAGCGCCCTCGATCTGGCAGCGCAGGCATTCATCGATTCTTACGGATATCCTCCGATGGTTGCCGGAAAACCACTTGTCGCATCCGTTCAAGAGGGACTCGCCGGTTCGTATGGCACAATGGCATATACGCCAACCGATTCGGCTTCCAGCAGTTGGAACGGCCTCGATATCGCCGAATGCAGCATCTGGAAGGAGTTCATCAACGGATCGACCTCGCTGCCATCGGTAAAACTCGCATATTGGGGCAATTCGCTCGGAAAGTATATCGAGACCAGCGGCGTGAACGATCTTTACATAACATGCCGCAACCTCGGCAGCGGGACGGCAAGCTCCGCGACCGCAACGCTTTCGAGCTACGACTCGCGCGTGACTATCTCCGGAGGATCGGTGAGCTTCGGCTCTATCGGCGGCGGCGCAACGGCAATTTCGTCCACGCCTTTCTCTGTAACGGTTTCACCATTGGTTTCAGATAGCTCTTTCATTCCTTTCGAGATTACTTTCGACACAGGAAATAAACAGAAGTTCGTGCTCACCGCTCTCGGCGAGGTCAATTTCGTGCCCAACCGGACCGATCTTATCGCTCCGTTCGACAATGCTCGTCTCACCGATGGCGGGGTGCTGCTTTCGTGGGCAGTTCCGCTCGATTCGGACGGTGATCCGCTCCATTTCGATGTCCAATGGGACACCGAAAAAGATTTTTCATCCCCGGTTACGATCTCCAGCGATGCCAGCGGTGTCGGATTCGGGCCTTCAGTGCCACGAACCACCGGCGATTGCAATTATCTCGTCGGAAGTCAGGGTGAGGGTGAGTTCGTCGATGGTGTAACATATTGGTGGAGGGTTCGTGCGAGGGACGGGTTTAACGATGGAGCGTGGTCTTCCGCAAGGTCGTTGACGATCGACGAATCGCTTGCGGAGTTCGATTGGCATCAGACCACCAGGGCGCAGTTCCTCGCCGACGATATCGTCGGTGCTTCGGTTCCGGGGGATTATGTGACCGTCGAAGAGAATTCGGTGGCGATTTTCGACGACATGGAATACGCCTCGGAGGCCGCTGCATGGGCGGTTTGGGATATTCACACGGCGAGTTCCGTCGAGATTACACTCGAGGACCGCAGACAGGTTTCCGGGATGAACAGCCTTAGAATGTTCGATAACAGCAGCTATAGTTATGGCGGTGCATGGCGCAGTTTCGACCCGATAACCATCGGAGTTGCAAGGGTTTGGGCGAAAGTATATAGTTCTACTTCAGGTTATAAGGCGGAATTCCTGGGGCTTCACGACGGCACGGATTATACATCGACATTCACGACCGGGCTGCTGGTTTATTGCAAGGCCGAAACGCTTAAATACTGGGACGGATCGGGGAATAATATTCACACATCGCTCGATTCACTCTGGCATTATTACGAGATCGAGTTCGACCTTATCGCCGGAGTAAGCGATTTATATATCGACGGGATTCACAGTGGAAGCTTTGGAAGTGGTAGTTTGAGCGAGATCGGGATGCTCGCGGTCGGGTCGAAACTTCTTGGAAACGCAGCACGAAGCGCGGCATACTGGGACGATTTCGAGGTTTCATCATTGGGTGGTGCGGACAGTGGAGTGGTGGTCGGAACAGCGGTGGCATACGATTTAAAACCATCCGGCACGGACAGTTGGGGCTGGGCGAGCTGGAATCAGAATGCGGGCGATTCGATTCTGGTGACGGCGCAATATTTCGAGGGTGGATCGTGGATCGATTTTGCATCGGCTATCGCTACCGGCGTGCTCGGCGAGATTGATTTGCACTCGCTCGGAAGCGCCGATTCCGTGCGGCTTAGAGCGGTTTTGTTTTTCCGCGAGGGTTTCTCCGAGCCGATTCTCTACGATTGGACGGTCGATTGGAACGATCTGTTGGTCGATATGGACGACGAGGTCGCGAAGCCTTATGCAATCGAGCTTTACCCGAATTGCCCGAATCCATTCAATGCCGTGACAACTTTCTGCTACGAAATTCCGGAGGAAAGCCCTGTGCAGATTGCGATCTATAATATCGCTGGGGAGAGGGTATTCGAGGATGAGGGATTCAAGCACGCTGGAACGCACATGTTCCGTTTCGATGCCGGGGATTTGCCAAGCGGGGCGTATTTCTGCAGGCTCTCCGCCGCCGGACAAACTGTCGAGCGCCGGGTCGTTCTCATCAAATAGACGCGGTGAAGACAGGTCGGGTCAACGCGGTTGACCCCGACGGTTTGAAAGTGGATCGTTCGCGTGACCGAACAAAAAGAGGAAATCCGTAGAGAACGACCAGTCCGGCTTATAGTATAAAAAAGCGAAAATCGTTCGAGATATTAAGGCCGGGTGCTTTCCCATCGCTCGCGAAGGTTGGTGAGTATGCTGAATTTGACTTTGAAAATGCCGAGAAGCGGATTGCCCCGCCGAAAACCGTGGCAATCGGAACCGCCGGTCGGAACGAGGTTGTATTTTTTCGCATAATCGAGGGCGCGCTGTGTCTTTATCTGATCGTGTCCGGGGTAATATGACTCGATTCCATCGATTCCCCTTTTAACGAGTTCCGGGAAGAAATCCATCGCGCCTGTCGTGACCCCGGGATGCGCAAGAACGGCCAACCCTCCGGCACGGTGAATTATATCGATCGCCTCCTTAGGAGTGGGCGAATACCTCGTTACATAGACCTTACCACCATCGGCAAGATATACCCTAAAAGCCTCGCGCATATTCCGGACGTAACCGTTGTTCACCATATGCTCCGCGAGATGCGGCCTTCCGATAGAGCCGAGACCTGCTATGCGTTTGACCTCATCAAAATCACATCGAACACCGATTTCATTGAGCTTTTCACACATTTTCTCTATGCGCTTCAACCGCGAAAGCGCCATCTCGACTGTCATTGATAATAACTCTTCGTTGTCGGGGTCTATGAAATAGCCGAGTATATGCATGCGTCCGTTAAGGCAGGATGTCGATACCTCCAATGCAGGAACAAAATCGATGCCATTTTTTTCGGCCAGAAACTGCCCGGTTTTTACCGCCGCCACCGTATCGTGGTCGGTGATCGCTATGCCGCTTATGCGATAATTTTTCGCGCGTTCGATTATCTGCTCCGGCGTGAATGTGCCGTCGGAAGCGTTGCTGTGCATATGAAGGTCGCAGTATTTCAAGTAATAACCTTTAAATCTGGATTTTCGATATTCCCGTTTATTCCATTCTCGAATCGGTGATTTCCATCACGCTTTCGTAAAGCTCCTCACACTCGTCCAAAAGAAGATCGCCCCTGTCGTTAATCTCCTCGAAGAATTTCTTATCCTTTATGGAATTGAGGTTGATCTCGACATTGATCCATGCGCTTTCCACGGCAGCATCGAGCATCGAGCCGGCGACACCGATATCCGACATGACCTTTTTGTTGGCGACTGTCCCCGCAGCCTGTGCAAACGAGAGCGCTTTAACGGCAAGGTCTATCACGCGCATAGGTATCATCGTCGCCTTGCGCGTCGATGCCTGAATCGCTTCCGTGCGGATATGTTTTTCCTCGTCGGTGGATTTTGGAAGCTTATATGCGATCATTATGGCGTTAAAAGCCTCGGCATCGAGATCGATTAGCTTGATAAACTCCTCGCGGATCGATTCGGACTCCTTCAAAATCTCCACCATCTCGTCCTTTACGTTCTCATATCCCTTTTTCCCGATAGTCAAGCGACAGACCATCGAAACGAGACCCGCGCCGAGCGCACCCGCCAAAGCGGCAACACTTCCGCCGCCGGGAGTTGGGGATTTGCTTGCCAGTTCATCTACAAAACCGCGAATATCGTGATCGATCAACATCCTAATTCCTCCTTAAAATCGAACATGCTTATTACGAAGCGCGCTAATATATGCGGGTAAATCGATTGTGCAAGTAAAAAAAAAATAGTTTATAATGGATCGGTATCTTTCCAGTCGAACGTTTTTTTCTCCATAGGCAAAAGAGAGCCGCAATTCGGGCATTTCATTATCTTCGAAGAGCATAGTGAATGGCAGTTTGGACAGATAATCTTCCTCGCCTTTTCGCTCTCTTCCACCAAGCCGACTATGCTCGTCTTGGTTTCCTCGTCCGGTTTCGCCTTAGTGCCGCGCGAAACCTTATAAAGCATCTCGTTCACCCTTTTGCTCAAACGAATCACCTTTTCGCGAAGCGCGATGTTCTGCTGGTTAATTCGATATACGGCCCATGCCAGAACCAATATCGCGATAGCGAAAAGCGAAAAAACGATCTCCATCTCCCCTCCTCGGTTATTTCTTCGACATCTCCTCGATTCTTGACCGGACGGTTTTCATGGTTCGGTCGAGAATCTCGATTCCCTTATCCTCCATCGAAGAGCACCTTCTCCTCATATCCTCAATGAACGTCTCATCCTCGATATCGTGAAGATTGATCAGGACGTTGAGAATCCCGCCGATCAAGCCGGAATAGGCCGTCTGCGCACCGACTCCTGCATCGGAGACGGAGGCAAGATTCCCGGTGGCCGCTATCGAAGAAGAAAGCTCCAATGCGCGAAGTGAGAGCTTTGCAGTATCGAGCGGAACCGCGACCGCCTTTTTAAGGCCGGTCTGGATGGCCTCGCTTCGGGCGACCCTTTCCTCTGAGGTATTCCTCGGCATCCGAATCGCTTCGAGATAGTCGTTGAATGCCCGGGTATCCTCGTCGATGGCCGAGGTGAGTTTCTCTTTTATGTCCTGAGCCTCTTCGGCCAATCGCACGAAGCCCGCGAATTTTTCACCGGTCGATTTAAGCGAGGTCAGATTAGCGACCATCGAAGCCAGAGCCGCGCCTATCGCCCCGGAGAGCGCCGCTACCGATCCGCCGCCCGGTGCCGGAGAATGCCGCGAGACCTCGTCGATAAAGGCCTTGCACTCCATTGAAATCAATACGCTTTCTCCAGTTTTCGGCATTCCGATAATCTTCTCCGCCGGATCGAAACACGCAACATCGTTAAGCCCCATCGAGTAGATCGCCGCATCGACGATGTCATTCGGCGGAATACCGGTAGAGCTTCCCTGCCTTTCGAGATAAAATTTGCCGGCCATGAGCATGGCCCGATATGGCACCAAGCCGACGATCTCGCTTCCGGTAACGACCAGACCGCGCTCCCGTGCGAGTTCGCGCGCCTTCTCCAAAACGATGTGCGGCGGCGTGATATTGTAATTCGTGAGGTTGATCGAAATCTGCGCGCGGCCATACTCCTCGACGAACCAGCCGATAGCCTTGCAGTGATCGAAAATCCCCGGCCTTTTCGCCGATCTGCCGATAACGTTTTTCGGCGTTGTGCCGTGCTCGGCCAAAAGCTCGATTATCGAGTATCCGTGCGTTTCGAGGTAGTGTCCTTCCAGTTCTTCGAGATTTTTTCCGATAAAATCGCATTCGGCGCACGGGAAGCTTCCATTACGATATTTCACCAATCTTCCGCTAAAATAAAACGGCTTCGTGTTTCCGGTTCTGGCCGAGCGCCCCTTTTGGCGAAGCTCAAACGCGATGTCCGTCGCGTGCTTTGCGTTGTTGCTATTGAGCGTGACGTTATATGCGATCAGGAACTCACGCGCACTGACGGCCAACGCGCCGGATCTTTCGTTGAATATTGCCGGACCGAAATCGGGTTTCATCTCCGGATTCCGTAGTTTTTCTGGAAGGCCCTCGTATTCGCCCTTTCGCACGAATGCGAGGTTGCGGCGTTTTTCCGTTGTTGCTGCGTTTTCGTAGAGATAAACCGGGATGCCGAGTTCGTCGCCGACGCGCTTTCCGAGGCGGTTTGCAAGCTCGACGCAATCTTCCATCGAGACGCCCTCGACCGGCACAAAAGGACAGACGTCCGTGGCACCGAATCGCGGATGCGCTCCTTGATGGGAGCGCATATCGATAACCTCCGAGGCCTTTTTAATGGCGGCGAAAGCCGCCTCGACAGCGGCCTCCGGCGATCCGACAAATGTAACCACGGTGCGGTTCG
The DNA here is from genome assembly GCA_964400105.1 of uncultured bacterium. Classification (GTDB taxonomy): domain Bacteria; phylum UBP14; class UBA6098; order UBA6098; family UBA6098; genus CAYNTG01. The sequence continues at coordinate 4,399 of CAYNTG010000066.1, read as the reverse complement.
TTGCCGCTCCGGGATCGACATCGCGCAGCCGAACTCCCTCCACCGATTCGATCGCATCGGTTATCTCCTTGATAACCTTCATGTTGCGACCCTCGGAAAAGTTCGGCACGCATTCGACTATCTTATTCGGCATAAAACCTCCGGATTACCTTTCCATCGATTGCAGAACAACATATAACGCATATAACTCGTTCGCAAATCTGCGATACCCTTTTTTATCGGGAACCGCTACGATAAAACCGAGTTTATTCATCCTGTTTAAGAAATTATCGAGGACGTTACTCTCGGATTCGTCGAGGGCGAGTTTTTTTAATTCGTTCTTATGAAACTCCATCCCTATTTTTTCTATTAAGATGGCATCGCCGATTTTTTTTAATATAGAATGATACTTTTCGCTCTTTATGGCCTGATATATCTGAGAGTCGAGATATTTATGTCCTATGTTCTGAGAAGCCTGAATAACGCCGAACATTGCATCGTTGTATGTAATATGATCATCCTTGTCACACCAAAAAACGGCGTCACCAAGTTCGTGTATGAACATTGGATAACCTCTC
>CAYNTG010000066.1:0-3742 GCA_964400105.1 uncultured bacterium | reverse complement strand
GTCACACCAAAAAACGGCGTCACCAAGTTCGTGTATGAACATTGGATAACCTCTCGATCTTCGAACCAAATCATTCAGCGCATCTTCATCAATTTTAACGTCCACAGATTTGTATGTTTCTTCAAAAAAGCAGCGTGTTTCCTCCTCGCCTAAACGTTCGAGCTGAATTATATCGAAGATTCTCCCAACAGAAGGTTGAACCGAGATAAGATCGTTTCTTCTCTCTTTCACGCCGATCAACATCATAAACAACGGAAATTTTCCATAATTAATCGCTATAGTGTCAACAGTGCTTTTCAAAAAATGGGCGAAATCGGGCAGTTTAGTGATACCGTTTAGATCATCGAGGACCAAGAAAAGACCTGTTTTGCCGTATTTATCGATAGTTTTCAACGTCTGTGCAATTATAGGGAGAAAATTTGACGTAAGACTTTCAAGCTCTTCGTTCGTGGCCTGGAACTTTATATTGATGAAACCGGGAAAGCCCAAACCGGTTTCCTTGATGTATTTCTTAAAAAAAGATTTAAATCCATCTATTATATCCTTATCGTGGGATGATTTCACGAGGCTTTCAAGAACCTTTTTCGTAAATCCGTTAAGCGTCGTAATCCCACCAAGCGAGCAGTAGACCGGCAGAAGATTATATTCCCTGACCGCTAATTCCAAACAATAATTGGCGAGAGAACTTTTCCCCAATCCCCTATCCCCAAGAATAAAAAGGTTTTCGTTTTTACCATGAGTTACCTGATTTAACGATCGTCTTATACGCTCTATCTCATTTCCACGTCCCACAAAGAACTCAACGGGAACCGGTTTACCGGGACTGAATGGACTCGTCTTGTCAATTCTTTCCATAAATCCTCCCTGAAAAGTCTATCTGAGCTTTCTTCTCTTGTGCAAATAGGCCATCAAAGCCGTGTCAAAACTCTTTCTCGTGTCGATCAACTCGTAATCGACCTGCACGTCCTCGAATGCCATCCGCATCCGGTCGATATAATCGATAAAACGCTGCTGGTATTCCTCGCGGATCGTCCACGGATTAGTCTGGATTCGCTTTCCCGATTCGAGATCGGTGAAGAGCGTCTCTCCCTTGAAATCGAATTCTATCTCGACAGGATCGACGATATGAAAGACGATGACCTCGTGCCCGCGATGACGAAATTGCTTCACCGAGTTGATTATCGCTTCTGGATCGTCGTAGAGGTCCGAAATGATAAGCACCAATCCGCGCCGTTTTATCCTCTGCGCGACACTACCGAAGACCTCCGCCGTGCTCGTATCGCCGCCGGCCCCGGTTTTTTCAAGAAGTCGAAGCAGCTCGAAAAGATGAACCCGTGTGCTGCTCGGCGGTCTTTCGTCGCGGACCTTCGTGTCGAAAACGGTCAGTCCGACGGCGTCCTTTTGCATCTGCATGAGATAGGCGAAACTCGCCGCGAGATAGCTCGCGTATTCGAGCTTGGACATCTGCCCCTCGGATGCGAATGCCATACTGCCTGATGCATCTAAAAGGATATAGCTACGAAGGTTGGTCTCCTCCTCGAATTCCTTGATGTAATATCGATCCGTTCGGCCGTAGGCCTTCCAATCGATATTCTTCACAGGGTCGCCGGGATTGTATTGACGGTATTCGGCGAATTCGACCGAGAATCCATGATATGGAGACTTATGCAATCCCACCAGGAATCCCTCCACGACGAACCTTGCGCGAAGCTCCATATTTGCGAGTTTCGCGATAACTTCGGGGCGTAAGAACCGCCGATAATCGTTTTTTCCTTCGAGTGCCATAGGACTAAATTATAGGTAAATCATTGAGAGTCGCAAGTGATTATTTCATGGCCATTCTCCGGTAAAAAGTGATGGTTATTAAGATGCTCAAAATCTCCGATGTTAGATTTTTATAACGTTCCCGCGAATGTTAATTAAAATGTTACACCCATGATTTTTAACTCCTCTCTAAATGGACGATATGCTATAAAATTATAACAATTTTTAGCTTACTACCGGTTTCGGTCGCGTCGTTTTCTGTTGATTTTCGGTGAATAGGGTTTATCCTGTTGTTTATGGATTTATTTGGTGAAGATAATGGCGATTTAGGCTCATTTACGCTCGCGGACAGGATGCGGCCTCGTTCAATCGACGAGATCGTCGGGCAGGACAGGCTTATCGGACCGGGAACGCCGCTTCGGGCGGCTATCGAGAACCGCAAGATCACGAGCATGATATTCTGGGGGCCGCCCGGCTGCGGAAAAACGACGCTCGCGCGCGTTATTGCGGTCGAGACGGGGATGCGCTTTCTGAGCCATTCTGCGGTGCTCTCCGGAATCAAGGAGATCAAGGCCGTGATCAAACGTGCCGAGCAACGACTCGCAAACACCGGCAAACGCAGCATCCTATTCATCGACGAGGTTCATCGATTTAATAAGGCGCAGCAGGACGCATTTCTACCGTTCGTCGAGCGCGGAAGCATCATTTTCATCGGCGCTACGACGGAGAATCCGAGTTTCGAGGTGATCTCGCCGCTCCTTTCGCGGGTGTCGGTCTTTGTTCTAAAACCGCTCGAGCCGGAGGACATCGTTCTATTGATGAAGCGCGCCATCGACGACGATGAGCGCGGATTGGGCGGGTTGAAATTGACCGTCGAGGCAGGCGTCATCGAAAGGGTCGCGCAGCTTTCATCCGGCGACGCGAGGTTCGCGCTTTCGACATTGGAGGTCGCCGCGAATACCGCAGTCGATGGCGAAATCACCGTGGATTTGGTCGCGCAGGTGCTGCAGCGCGAGAGGCTGCTTTACGATAAGGATGGCGAGGAGCATTACAATCTTATCTCGGCGCTGCATAAATCGATCCGCGATTCCGATCCGGATGCGGCGATATATTGGCTCGCCCGGATGCTCGAGGCCGGCGAGGACGCGCTTTACCTCGTGCGGCGGCTTATGAGAATGGCGGTCGAGGATATTGGCCTCGCGGACCCCAACGCATTGCGCCTTGCGGTCGCAGCAAAGGAATTTTACCATTTCCTCGGATCGCCGGAGGGGGAGATCGCCCTTTTCGAGCTTGCGATATATCTCTCGGTGTCGCCTAAGTCGAATAGCGTTTATGTCGCTCAGAAAAAGGCCGTAGCCGATATCCGAAACGGCAAAACCGGCCCGGTGCCGATGGTGATTCGTAACTCCGCCTCAAAACTGATGAAGGAGCTTGGGTATGGCAAGGGCTATAAATATGCCCACGAATTCGAGGATCACCTCACGAAAAACGAGCATTTCCCAGAGGGGATGAAGCCGCCGACATACTACGTCCCGACCGATCGAGGGATCGAGGCGCGGATCGCTTCGCGGCTCGAAGAAATCCGAAAAAAGCTCGAAGAACGGGATTTGAACGGAAAAAAATCCGATTAATGGAATTTTCTTTACAAATCCGATATACATATTATTTTATGGGACTGATCGATATTTAAACAGGACGGAATTATGGCAAAAAAGAAGGCTAAGAAAAGCACTGGAATCGATGCGGTCTATCTTGTCGCCGTGGCGGTTGGGATCGGCCTCGGTGTCTCCATAGGAACGGCATCCGGGCATATTGTCGGCGGATTGATTATCGGCACATCGGTCGGTGTTGTCGGCGATATTGTTTATTTTTTCATAAAACGTGCGAAACGATTGAAGAGCAAGAAAAATCGTAGCAAATATCATATGTAAATGGGTTTGTTAAGATCGCTGAAAAACCTGCGGGCGCAGTCCGTGGG